>NZ_JALKFW010000173.1:0-13541 GCF_023243055.1 Frankia sp. AgPm24
CGGGATCGCGCACCAGCGCGACCCGGCGACCATGGACCTGGCGCATGTACCGGACCGGCACGCCCAGCCGGGCGGCCCGCCGCGCCCGGTTGGCCGCCCCCGCGGCCGCGGCCGGGGCCGCGGGGCGCCGCGGCCTGGCCGGCGCGGGCCTGCAGCTCACCGGCGCCGCCACCCCCGGGCCACCCCTGCGCCGAGGCCTGGCCGCCGCCCGGCTGGCCACCCCCGGTACCGCCCTGGCCGGCCGCCGGGTCACCTCGGCGGCACTCGGCGCGCTCCGGCTGTCCCCGGTTACGGCGACCATCCCGGGCCGGGCCGCACCGAGTGCGGCCGGTGTCTCGCTCGCCGGCGCCGGGGCGGCGGTGCACGCCGGGCGGGGCGCCGGGGCACCGGTCCTGCTCGTCGCCGGGGTCGTGGAGGCCACCGCCAGCATCAACGGCCAGGGCGCCGGACTGACCGCGCTGCGCCTGACCGCCACCGTCACCGGGCAAGCCCGCCGCAGCGCCACCGGCACCGCCCAGCTGGCCACCCTCGCTACCGCCCTGGCCGGTCGGCGCACCACGGGCGCGGCCGCGGCGACCGTGGCACTGCTCCCGCAGACCACGGGCCAGCGCCACGCCACGGCGACCATCGCCGCCCGCAGCGGGCTGACCGCCACGGCGGCGGGGGTGCGTACCGGCCAGGCCAGTCTCGTCGCCCGGGCCGCCCTGACCGCCAGCGCGGCGGGCACGCACGCCGGCGCCGGCGGGTCCGTCGCCGACCTCGCCCTGGCCGCCAATGCGCAGGGCGATGTCCGGCTGCTACTCGGGGGGTTCGGTGCGGGGCAGCTCCTGCTCGTCGCGACCGCGGTCGGGGCCCGCCGCAGCACCGCCACGGCCACCGCCGCCCTGTTCGCCGCGGCCGCCGCCAGCGGCGTCCGGACCGCCACCGCCCCGGCCGCCGCCAGCCTCACCCTGCCCACGGTCGTCTCCGGGCAGCACCGCGCGCTGGCCACCCCGACCGCCCGGGTCGACCTGTCCGCCGCCGCCAGCGGCACCCGCCGCGCCACCGGCGCGCCGCGCGGGACCGTCACCCTGACCGGGGCGGGCCGCGGTGACCGACTGCTCGACCTCACCGGCCCGGCCGCCGGCCGGTTCGTGCTCGTCGCCACCGCGACCGGGGTGCGGCGCACCACCGGGCAAGGCAGCGCCCGGCTGGCGGTCACCGGCCGGGTGCGTCCCCCGCGGCCGCGGCCCGTCGCCGCGGCCGGGCTCGGCCCGGTGCAGGCCGCGGTGTACGCGCTGCTCGTCGCCGATCCGCTGCTGAGGGGAGACCAGCCGCCGTGATCACCGGTGTGTACGACCACGTCCCGGAGACGGCCCGGATGCCGTACATCACCCTCGGCGAGGCCACCGAGATCCCGGACAACGCGCACGACCGGTTCGGCCGGCAGACCACGGTGACCCTGCACATCTGGACCACCGCCCGCGGCTACGCCGAGGGCGGGCGGATCGCCGACCGGACGGTGGCGCTGCTCGACCACCGGCGCCTGACCATCCCGGGCCGACGGTGGATCTCCACCCGGCTCGAGATGGTCCAGGCCCTGCCCGACCCGGACCCGAGAGTGCGCCACCACGTGGTCCGCTTCCGCATCACCACGACGATTGTTCAGGAGGCCTGAATGGGCATGGACGGTTTCGGCACCGAGCTACGCCGCGGCAACGGCGCCACCCCGGAGGTTTTCACGGTCATCGCCGACGTGACCACCATTTCCGGGCCGGGCATGGAGCGCGAAACGTTGGAGATGACCGCGCACGACAGCCCCGACAGGTGGCGCGAGTTCATCGGTGGCCTGAAGGACGGCGGGGAGGTGTCGATCGACATGAACTACGACATCGGCGAGCCGACCCACAATGGCCTGCAGGACGATTTCGACGACCCCGATCCGCGCCATTTCCAGATCGTGTTCCCGGACGAGGCGCAGACCTGCTGGGAGGTCGACCTCATCCTCACCGGTCTGGAGCCCGAATACCCGTACGACGACAAGATGGCGTGCTCGGCCACCTGGAAAGTCAGTGGCCGGCCCAACCTCACCACCCTTGGGAGCTGACAGCATGCCGATTCTCGGCCGTGACGCGATCCTCAACACGGAGGACCGCGCGACCGTCGACGTGGAGTGCCCGGAATGGGGCGGCACCGTCCGCCTGCGTTCCATCACCGGCGCGCAGCGCGACGCGTTCGAACAGTCCTGCCTGATCCAGAAGGGCCGGGAGCGGCGCGTGAACATGCGCAACGCCCGCGCCAAGCTGATCATCCTGTGTGCCGTCGACGAGACCGGCGCCCCCCTGTTCGGCGACATTGACCTGGCCGCGCTCGGCCGGCGTAACGCGAAACCGATCGACCGGCTGTACGAGGCCGCGCAGAAACTGTGCGGCCTCGGCGAGGATGACATGGCCGACCTCACCGAGGATTTCGGCGTAGCCCAGGACGAGGATTCCACCACCGACTAGCCCTCGCTCTGGGCGGTATGACCGTCGCCGAAATGCTCGCCCGGATCGACTCCCGGGAAATCACCGCGTGGGCCGCCTACGAGCAGGTCCACGGCCCTCTCGGGCCGGTCCGCGGCGACTATCATGCCGCCCTGATCGCCGCGACCATCACCAACATGATGGCCGGCAAAAAATCGGGCCGGCGGAAACTGTCCGACTTCCTGCTCGAGTGGGACAGGCGTCCCCAGACCTGGGAGGACCAGCTATCCCAGGTCCGCACGATCAACCGGGCCATGGGCGGCACCGACAACACACGGGCGGGAGGGGGAGATCGTGGCGAACAACAGCCGGCTGGCGACGCTGCTCGTCCGGATCGCCGGCGACGCCGACGACCTCGAGCGTGACCTCGAGGGCGGGATGTCCCGGGCCGAGGCGACGGTGAAGAAGGCGGGAGAGCGGATCTCCACGGCGGCCGGCGCCATCGGCGCCGGCATCGGCGCCGGTCTGGCCGCCGGCCTGTCCACCGCGATAGACAACGAGGCCGCCGGCGACAAGCTGGTGGCGCAGCTGGGGGCGTCCGGCCAGCGTGCCACCGAGCTCGCCGACGCCCAGGCCAACGTGTACGCGTCGGCCTGGGGCGACTCGATGGACGACGTCGGCACCGCGATCCGCGGTGTCGAGCAGAACATCGGCGACCTCGGCGCGTCCGCCACCGGTGGCCTCGAGGGCATGACCACCAAGGCGCTGGCGCTGGCGCAGACGTTCGACCAGGACCTCAACGTCACCACCGCGGCGGCCGGCCAGCTGATGCGCACCGGCCTAGCGTCCAGCGCCGACGAGGCATTCGACATCATCACCGCCGGCCTGCAATCCGCCGCAAACAAAAGCGACGACTACTTGGAAACGCTCAATGAATACTCCACTCAATGGCGGCGGGTGGGCCTGGACGCGAAAACCGCGACCGGCCTCCTTTCCCAGGGGCTGCAGGCCGGTGCCCGCGACGCCGACCAGGTCGCCGACGCCATCGGGCAATTCGGCGAACGGGCCCTGGCCGGGGGCAGCTCGGTAGACGAGGCGTTCAAATCCATCGGGTTGAACTCCCAGCAGATGGCAACCATGATCGGCGCCGGTGGAGACCAGGCAAAAAACGCCCTGCAGATGACCATGGACGCGCTGCGAGGGACCGGTAACGAGCAGACGAAACTCAATGCCGCGGCCGCGCTTTTCGGTGACCCGGGCAATGTGCTCGGCGCGGCCCTGTTCGCCCTCGACCCGGCGACGGCGGCCGCCTCGGCCGGTATGCAGAACGTCACCGGTGCCGCCGACCGCATGGTCGAGGGGGTGTCCGGCAACCCCAGCAGGGCCCTTGAGGAGTTCAAACGCACCGCGCAGCAGAGGCTCGCCGAGATCGCCAGCGGGTTCGTCACGTTCGCGATGAACAACCAGGGGGTCATGCAGCCGGTCGCCATCGCCCTCGCCGTGCTGGCCGGCGCCATACTCACAGTCAAGGTCGGAATGACCGCTTGGAGCGCCGCACAAACCGCCTGGGGAGTCGCGACGAAAATTGCCACCGGGGTGCAGTGGGCATTCAATGCGGCTATGAGCGCCAACCCCGTTTCACTGATCATCATCGCCGTCCTGGCGCTCGTGGCGGGCATTGTTGCGCTCTATATGAAATCGGAAACGGCGCGCGACATCATCAACGGCGCTTTTTCCGGAATCTGGTCGGCGATACAGGCAGTTTACAATTGGACGCGCGACAACTGGCCTTTGCTGCTCAGCATACTGACCGGGCCGATAGGGATAGCGGTCGGTCAGATCGTCGCCCACTGGGACAAGATCAAGTCCGGGGCGCTGACAGTGATCAACTGGGTGCGTGACAACTGGCCGCTGGTCGTCAGCCTGCTGACCGGCCCGATCGGGGCCGCAGTAGTACAAATCGTCACACACTGGGACAAGATCAAGTCTGCCGGCGCCGCGGTCCTCGACTGGTTCAAGGGCCTGCCGGGCGCGCTGGGCTCCGCTCTCTCGACTGTCGGACAGATCATCTACGCGCCGTTCAAGTCGGCGTTCAACTCCGTGGCCCAGGCGTGGAACAACTCCGTGGGCAAGGTGGGGTTTTCGGTTCCCGGCTGGGTACCCAAGCTCGGCGGCAAGAGCTGGTCGATTCCGGACATTCCGCTGCTGGCGGCGGGTGGCACGATCACCGGGGGCGGCGCCGCGGTGGTCGGCGAGGCCGGCCCCGAACTGCTGAACCTCCCCCGCGGGGCGCAGGTCGCCCCGCTGCCGCGCGGCGTCACCTCCGCCGGCGGTGGAGGCGGCGGCGGCCGGGTTGTCATCGACGTCACTGGCGCCGACGACGAGTTCAAGCGCCTGATCCGCAAGATGGTGCGGGTCGACGGCCGCGGAGACGTAGGGACCGCGTTCGGGAGCGCCGCCTGATGGCCGGCCCTGACGTGCGCCTCGAGCTGCAGCTCAAGGGGTCGGCGCAGTGGGTGGACATCACCGGCTACCGGCTCGAGCGCACCCCGATCGCGGTCACGCGGGGTGTGCCCGACGAGGGTGTCCGGGGGGACCCGGCGAAGCTGATCTGCACCCTGGACAACCGCGACGGCCGGTTCTCCCCGCGTAATCCAAGCTCGCCCTGGTACGGCCAGCTCGGCCGGAACACCCCGATCCGGCTGTCGCTGCGGACGGGGCCGATGCACCTGATGGCCCACGGTCCGTCCGGGACGCTGACCACCCCGGACACCGGCGCTCTCGACATCACCGGGGACCTCGATATCCGGGTCGATTTCGCCGCCGAGGGCGTCAAGGGCTACCTCAACGTCGACGGCACGCTCGGGCGCTCCTGTGGGCTGGCCTCGAAGATGGTCGTGGGAGCGGGCACCGGCCAGTCCTGGTCGATGTATCTGCTCACCACCGCCCAGTTGGCGTTCGAGTGGTCGACCGACGGCACGGACGCGGGCCTGACCACCGTGAGGTCGACGGTGCCGGCGCTGTGGCTGCAGTCCGGGCGGCGGTGCGCGGTGCGCGCCACCCTGGACGTCAACAACGGCGCGGGCGGGCACACCGTCATGCTCTACACCGCGCCGACGATCGCGGGCCCCTGGACGCAGCTCGGCACCACCTACACCGCCCCCGGCACGACGAGCGTGTGGGCGTCAACGTCGGCGGTGGTCCTCGGGGTGACCCAACGTCCCGACCGGGACACCGTGCTCTCCCGGATCTACGCCGCGCAGATCCGGTCCGGCATCGGCGACGCCGCGCCGCTGGTCGCCGACGTCGACGTCACCGCCCGCGCCGCCGGCGACACGAGCTGGACCGACAGCGCCGGGCGAATCTGGACGGTCGAGGGCGACGCGCAGGTGTGGGACCGGCGCATCCGGTTCCTCGGCGAGGTGGCGTCCTGGCCGGTCGACTGGGACCTGTCCGGCCGCGACGTCACCGCGTCCATTCAGGCCGCGGGCATCCTGCGCCGCTACGGCCAGGGCGCTCGGCCCGTGCAGTCCACGCTGCGCCGCCGCATCCCGTCGGCCACCAGCCTGGTGGCGTACTGGCCGTTCGAGGACGGCCAGGGGGTGACGCAGGCCGCCGCGGTCGTCGGGCCGTACGCCGCGGACACCGCCGGGTTCACGTTCGGTGCGGCCAGCGGCCTGGCCGGCTCGCTCGCCCTACCGACCGTCGGCGAGGGCGGGTACCTGCTGGCCCGGGTGCCGGCCTACCCGGCGACCGGGCAGTGGCGCGCCGAGCTGGTCTACAAGTTGGACTCGATGCCATCGACGCTGTGCGCGCTGATGGATATCCGAACCTCCACCGCCACCCACCGCATCATGATCAGCCCGACGGACATCCGGCTACGCGGCTATAACAGCGCCTGGTCCCAGATCTACGAATCGCTGCTGGGCCCCGTCGCCGATTTCACCGGCCAGTGGACGCAGCTGTTCGTCTGGGCCCGCCAGAACGGGCCCACCGTCAACCTCGAACTGTGGTGGACGCCCATCGGCCGGAACGGCAACCGGCAGCTGGCCAGCTTCACCGGGGCCGTCGGCCAGGTCACCGGCGTGAGCAGCAACTTCGGCGGCGAGTTCGGCGTCACCTCGCTGAGCGGGTTCGCGATGGGCCATGTGGCCGTGTTCGGCGCGGCCGATGAGGACCCCTACGCCGTGGCTGACGCCGGGTACCCCGGCGACACCGTGTCCGACCGGATGATGCGGGTCTCGGCCGAGTACGACCTGCCGCTGGTCATGGCCGGGGGCTACCTGGATATGGACGTACTCGGCCCGCAGCCGGTGTCCACGCTGCTCGGTGTGCTGGACGACGCCGCGGGCACCGACGGCGGGGTGCTGGTCGACCGGCGCGAACGCGCCGGGGTGCGCTACCGCAGCCGCACCACCCTCTACAACCAGACGCCGACCCTCGTCCTGGACTACGCCGCGGCCGAGGTGCATCCGGAGTTCCGCCCGGTCGACGACGACCAGTCCACCCGCAACGACATCACAGTTCAGCGGCGGGGCGGAGGGTCAGCGCGGGCGGTCCAGACCGTCGGGCCCCTGGCCGCGGTCGACCCCGTCGACGGTGGCGTCGGGCTGTACGACGCCTCCCACACCCTGTCCCTGGACACCGACGACCAGTGCCTGCCCCACGCCAGCTGGCGGCTGCACCTGGGCACCGTCGACGAGGCCCGCTACCCATCGGTCACCGTCAACCTCGCGGCCAACCCCCACCTGGCCGCCGACGTGATCGAGACCGACGTCCTCGACCGCATCCAGGTGATGAACCCGCCGCCGTGGCTGCCCCCCGACGACATCGACCTGATCGTCCGCTCCTACGAGGAACGGATCGGGCTGACCAGCTGGGAGTGGACGGCCACCTGCGGACCCGGCTCCCCGTGGACGGTCGGCGCGTGGGCGGACCCGGTGCTGTCCCGGGTCGACACCGCCGGGTCGGTCCTGGCCCAGGCCATCGCCGCGCCGGCGCCGCTGGCCGACCTCAGCGCCTACCGGCCGGTCGCCCACATCACCCCGACCGGTTCGGAGCTGCGCCGCGGCTCGGAGTCCGGCCCGCGGCTGCAGCTGGCCGGGGTGACCGGGTTCGTGATCCAGGACTCGATCGTCGGCCCGCAGCCGCTCGGCGACCAGCAGCACGCCGCCCGCGCCAGCATCGCCTACACCCTCAAAAGCTGGGGCGCGAACTACATGCGGATCCGGCTGTGGGCGGCGGAGTGGAACATCCTCCCGCCCGCCGAGCAGGACGCCTACCTACAGAAGATCGTCGACTGGCGGGACACGCTGCGCGCCGTCGGGCTCATCACGTGCCTGTGCTGGTGGGACGCCCTCGATGGGCCGTTCGCCCATGCCGCGTGGGCCACGAACTACCAGCGCGCCTTCCCGATGATGACCGCGGTCATGGACGCCCTAGGCGATGACCCGACATCCATCGCCGAGCCGTGGAATGAACCCAACGGCATTTCGGACGGCCAGTGGTACACGGCGATGCGCGACACCATCACGCATTTCCGGACCGTCATCGGCTACACCGGCATCCTCATCCTCGACCCGAACATCTGGGCCCACGCCTACGACCACACCCTGTTCACCAACCTAGAAAACCACGACGCGTCCCTGATCGGCCGCCCAAATTTGCTTTTTGCGAAACACGACTACCCCAACGACTATCCGTCCAACACGTTCGACGCCACCACCTATGTGAATGCCACCGGCGGCGCCGACACGTCGCATCTGCGCCTGGAAACCGAGACCGGGATCTACAACGGGCCCACCGTCAACGTGCCTGCGTTCGGCGCCGCTATCACCACCTACCTGGCCGCCCGCATGCAGACGCAGATCAACCTCGCCGGCGCGGCGATGTTCGTCTGGGGTAACTGGTACGACCCGAACGCCCTGACCACCGGCGACTACCAGACCCCCACCACTTGGGGCGGCTACGCCAAGAACAACTTCTTCGCGAACGCCACCGCCACCGTCATCCCGCCGTCCGGGGCCAGTGAGATCGTCGTCGCGACCGCCCTCGACCCCGACGCGACCCGTCCGGGCTGGGTGGCCTCGAGTGGGCCGAACGCCCGGCCCGCCCAGCACCCGTTCGACCTGCGCGTCGGCGCCGAGACGGTGGAGGTCCTCGCGGTCGACCAGTACGCCCGCGACGCCTTCGCCCGGACCGTGACCGGCGGGTGGGGGGCGGCGGACGTCGGGGGCACCTGGGACCTGAGCTCCGGGGGGGTCGCGGCCGAGCGGACCGTCACCGCCGGCGCCGCCCGCCTGGCCCTCACCTCCGACCCGGGCGCCGTCCGCCAGCAGACCCTCCCCGGGGCGCTCGCCGGCGATGTTGAGATCACCACCCAGATCACCCTCCACCAGGTCAGCACCGGCACCGCCGTCATGCCCGCCGTCCTGGCCCGCTGGATGACGTTCAACGACTACTACCGGGTGCGTGTGCAGGCCGAGGTCGGCGGTGCGCTCGTGCTGGCCGTGCTGCGCGCCACCACCCAGATCGGGGCCACCGTCGCCACCGGCCTGACCTACACCACCGGCACCCAGCTGGCCCTGCGCGTCCGGATCATCGGCCATCGGGTCCTCGCCCGTCTCTGGCCGGTCGCGGCCGCCGAGCCGACCACGTGGGGAATCGACCGCACCGTCGACGTGGCCACCGGCCAGATCGCCAGTGGCCGCGTGGGCCTGGCCCTGAGCGCGTTCGCCGGCAACACCAACACCAACCCCGCCGCGAGTTTCGACGAGTTCCACCTCGAGAACGTCCAGCGCCTGACGGTCATCCGCGGCCGTAACGGAGTGTCCCGAGGCTGGGACGCGGGAACCGATGTGCGCCTGGCGAACCCCATGCGCGTCGCCCTGTAGAAAGGCCTGCCCGTGACACAGCCCGTACCGCCATCCCTGCAGGCCGGCGAGATCGTCGACATCGCCGATATGACGACGATCCACAGCGTCATAGCAGCCGGGTACACCGCGTACACACCAGCCCTGACCAACATCACCCTGGGCACCGGCGGGACCGCGCTCGGCCGGTACAGGTGGCTCAACTCGACCACCATCCGCATCCGGGTCGCCCTCACCCTGGGCACCGGAGGGAACTTCAACGGGGTGGCCGAGGTGGGCCTTCCCGCCGGGGTCACACTCGATGGCACCGTCACCCAGATAGGAACCGCCGCAGCTGGTGACAGCGCACCGTTTCAGCGGTACTCGGGTGTTGTCTGGATGAGCACCACCACATTCTCCCGGGTGATTTTCGGCAACACAGGAAACACAGGAGCGAACGCGGGATATCCGTTCACCTGGGCTGCAGCTGACGTGCTCCTCCTGTCCGGGGATTTCGAAACTGTCTAACGACCCGGCCGGTCCGGCCTGCCAGAAAGGGGCCACGTGGATGCCGCCGCCGTCGCAGCCGCGATCTCCGGGGGATGCGGGATCGTCTGCTCCCTCGGCACCGCAGTCCTCGGCCGGGTCGCCAACCGGCGTAGCCGACTCGCCGAGCAGCGGCGTGTGGACGCCGAGCGCGAACGGGCGGCGGCCGAGCAGCGCGCCAGCGAGCAGCGCGATGACCTCGAGCGACTCCGGGTCCTGCTTGACGAGCACCGGGAGGAACTCGACCGGCGGGAGGCAGCGCACGCCGCGACCCGCGGCGACCTCACCGAAACCCGGGCCGAGCTCGCTGCGGCCCGCCGCGAGCTACGCAGACGACGGGAGGGGCAGCGTGACTGACGAGCCAGCCCGACGCGCGGACGACCTGGCCACGGCCGCCGACGCGCTGCTCGAGCGCCTGGATCAGGAACCGGAGCCCGCCCACGTCGCGCCGCCCCGGCGCATCGATCGGGTGGACTCACGCCAACTGGGCCGGTGGATCAACTACACCGCCGCCGGCGCCGTGACGGCGCTGCTCGTCGCCACCACCACGTTCGTGTTGGTGATCGTGCAGTGGTCGACCCGGACGCGAGCAGCTGAGGCCGCCGCCAACCGCGCCGTCGCCGGTGTCCACGAGTCCACCTGCCACATCATCATGATCAACCGGCACAAGGCCGACGAACCTACGGCTACCACACCTCTCGGGATCCTCCGCGCTCAGCAGTGGGAGGAAGAATGGCGGCGGGCAGGGTGCGGGCCCTGACGCACCGCCGCCGGCGACGCGAACGCCGCAGCCGGCTCCCACGGCCAGGCCGACGCCGACGCTGATGGCCGGCACCTGGTGGGACGAGACCGGCCCCGACGGGCACCCATCCCGCCGCCTCGACCGGCACGACCTCACCGAGCTGCCCCCCGCGGCCAGGGGGCAGCCACACCCGGCACCCCGCGGCCGCCGTCGTCGCCGCCGCCGACAGGACCCGGACAGCCTCGCCGCCCGGCTGCGATACGCGCTGGTCCTGGCCGCCCTCGGCGTGCCCCCCACGCTCCTCGCGCTGTGTTCCCTCGCCCATCTGCACCGCTGACGGAGGCCTCGTGACGACCTATCCGGCCCGCTACCCGGGCGCCACCTGGCGGCCGGTACCGCACCACAGCCCGGGGCTGATCCTGCCGCCGCGCGGGTTCCTCCCGCACGTCCAGATGGGCCGCGGCTCGCTTCTCGGTTGGTTTTCCAATGCGCGCTCCGGCGTCTCATCGCATCTGTGGTTGGGCTACGACGGCGAGCTCGAGCAGTACGTCGACCTCACGCGAAAGGCATGGGCCGAGGCCGCCGGCAACCCCTACTGGATCTCATGCGAGTGCGAGGGCACCGCGGCCGAGGACTACACCCCCGCGCAGATCGCCCGCCTGGCCGAGATCTACCGGTGGGGGATGGGCGTCTACGGCTGGCCGGCCGAGGTCACCGACGATCCGAACGGCCGCGGCATCGGCACGCACCGGATGGGCGGCAGCGCCTGGGGCGGACACGACTGCCCCGGCGACCTACGCGCGAACCGCCGCCACGACATCCTCGCGGCCGCGGTGGCGCTGGATCCACCCACCACCCCCATCAAGATCAAAGAGAAGGAGGCCGACATGCCCCTGACCGACGCCGAGATGACCACCATCGCCCAGCGCGCGGCCGCCGAAACCCTGCGAGCGCTGTGGGACCAGATGTGCGAGCGGCCGACCGGGGCGTCCGACAGCTGGTACCCGCCCCGCCAGGCCCACGCCGGCGCGGTCCTCCGCCGCGGCTACGAAATGAGCGGCGCCAGCCTCACCGCGGCCAGCAGCCTCGAGCAGTTCTTCGTCGGTCCGTTCGCGGAGTGGTCCGCGCGCATCGAGGCCGCAGTCGGTGAGCTGCGCGGCCTGCTGGACGGCGGCGCGCTCGCCGGCGCTGACCCGGCCGCGGCCGCCAGCATCGCGAGCCGGCTCGACGCGCTACTCGAGGCGTTCGCCGCGCCGCGGGCGTACACACTCACGCCGGGGCCGGCGGCGGCACAATGACCGCGGCGCGGGCCTGATGCCCTCGCCGACGCCGTACTACGACGACGGCGAGGTCACGCTCTACCACGGCGACAGCCTGCAGCTGCTCGCCGACCATCCGGACCTGCTGGCCGCCGAGGCGATCGTCACCGACCCGCCCTACGGGGAGACCAGCCTCGCGTGGGACGTCTGGCCTGGTGGCTGGCCAGCCCTCGCCGCCCGCGCGGCCCAGTCGATGTGGTGCTTCGGCAGCATGCGCATGTTCCTGCAGCATCACAGCGACTTCGCCGGTTGGCGTCTGTCGCAGGACATCGTCTGGCAGAAGCGCGGCGGGTCGGGTCCGGTCGCCGACCGGTTCCGCCGGGTGCACGAGTACGCGCTGCACTGGTACCGCGGTCGGTGGCGGGAGATCTACAAAGATCCGCAGCGGGAGCCGAACCCGGTGTCCGGGATGAAGGTCGGGACGGTCAGCCACCGGCGCGCCGGCGCGGTACCGCACTTCAGCGGCATCGGACCGTCCACCTACCTGTACGACGGCACCCGCCTCGTGCACAGCGTCATCCCCGCGAAGAGCATGCGCGGCCGGGCGCTGCACCCCACCGAGAAACCCCCGCAGATCCTCGCCCCGCTGATCCGCTACTCGTGCCCGCCCGGCCGGGCGGTCCTCGACCCGTTCGCCGGGTCCGGATCCACGCTGGCCGTCGCCCGCAGCCTCGGCCGGCGCGCGATCGGCATCGAGCGCGACGAGCGGTACGCCGAGGTCGCCGCCCGACGCCTCTCCCGACCACACCCGGAGGTATGACCCGCGTGACCACCCGCCCCGAAACCGCCGGCCTCCCACTCCCGCGACGCGAACCGGCCGTGCTGCTCGCCGGCGCGCAGGCGATTTTCGCGGCCGCGCTGACGCTCGCCTCGCTGTGGGTGTCGGTGCCGGACGTCCTGCAGGCCGCGATCCTCGCGACCACCGGTGCCCTGGCAGCGGCTGTCACCGGCTGGCGGGTCGCGCCGCGGCGGCCCGCGCTCGTCGCCGCGGTGGTCCAGGCCGCCGCGCCGCTCGTGGTCATCCTGGGCCTGCCGCTGCCGCCCGGCGGGGACGCCGTCGTACTCGGCGTCGCCGCAACAGTCGCCGGCCTGCTGCTGCGAGGCAGCGTGTCCCCGGCCGAGGTCGGCCCGCCGCCCAGCGGGTAGCCCGGCCAGCATGACGGCACTTCCGCCCCCGCCCCTCCCAGGGCGGGGGCGCTCTTCTTGTTGCCTTCCCGAACCCATTTGACAGATTGACACGCTAGCGTGGTATGGTGATGTCACACCACGAGAGAGGGGTACAGAAATGGACGCCAGCAAGGTCATCAAGACAAAGACTCAGATTGTTCGGATCGGCCAGCAGTTGAGCCGCGGGTACGGAGACTGGGTGCGGCTGGCCGACATCGCCGACCGGATGGACTACGAGCCCCCGATCTGGGAGGCCGCGTTCCGGGAGCTCGCTCGCGAGCGCAACGTCTCCGTGATGCCCGACGAGAACCAGATGGGCCTCACCCAGGAGGACCGCTGGGCCGCCGTCACGATCGGCGGTGGCCCGAACCACCTGATCGCATGGTTCTAGATCCCAGGCATGGGGGGGGGGGGGGGGCGGGGCGGGGGGGGGCGGGGGGCGGGCGGGGGGGGGGGGGGGGGGCCGCCGGCC
>NZ_JALKFW010000173.1:13551-18863 GCF_023243055.1 Frankia sp. AgPm24
GCGGCCCGCGCGAGTCGGCGGGCCGCTTCGCCATGCCTGGGATCAGGGATCACCCGGCCGCCTCCTGGCGCCCGGCGAGGACGCGGCCGAGGTCCTCGGCCCGCTGGACGCGGCCTTTCGCCTCGGGGTCACCGGCGGCCGCTGCGGCCTGCAGCTTTCGCCAGTCGGCGATCAGCGTCCCGACCTTCGACACCGAGGCGTAGCCGAGCTCCGCGGCCAGATGATCCCGGCCGCGCCGCTCGCTTTCCTGCTCGGCCCACATGCCACGCCAGTCAGTGGCCGCGCGCTTCCAGGCGTACGGATCACTGTCCTTCCACAGCGGAAGAGACACACTTCCCCCTCTCGTCGGGTGGCCTCGGCCAACCCGACCTACCGATACCTTTGCCACGCTAGCGTGATAGTCAGGCCGCGCAACGGGCGGGGGTGCTCTCAGTGCGGCTCCAGCGGGTCCGCAGGACTGCCGCGTCCCGGGTGTGCCGGTATGCCTCGATGCTGGCCAGGCTCACTCCGCCGTCCAGGCGGGCCAGGCGGCCGGAGCTCGGCGCCAGGTAGCGGCGCACCGTCACCTCGGAGATCTCCAACAGCCTGGCAGCCTCGGCCAGACCAACCGCCCGATCGGGGCACGCCGGGAGCGGGGACGGCGCCGGCGCCACGGGCGCGGCGAGCTTCACTGCCGTCGGGACGAGACCAGCGCGGCGCCGCCACCCATCCAGGTCGGCCAGGATCTCAACCCGACCAACCCGGTACCCCTCACCAATGGCCCAGCAAAGCAGCTTTGTGACCTCGGCCCGCTCTCGGCTCGACATATCCCGCTCCCTCTCCCCGTCCGCCTTCGAACTCACTATACCACGCTAGCGTGGCAAAAGGGGTTGGATGGAATTCCTGTCGAGCTAGCTACCGTGTCCAATGCTGCGAAGTGGAGGGGTGGTCGTCAGCGCCCCGAGCGCTGGCGGCACCCTGAGGTCTCCAGGGCGCCGCCAGCGCACCTCACCGCAGTGCCGCCTCCACCTGGACGAGGAACGCAAGCGCGCCGTGCCCGCGCCGTAGCCACCACCGACGCCCGGTCAGCGCAGCCGTGATCGCCGTCAGGTCTGGCCCGGACGCGAGGAAGAACCGCCCGGCCCGGCGGGAACGCATCAGCCGCTGGTCGGCCACGAGCATCCGTACCGCGGCCCGCCGGCCCGGGTCAGCGCCGGCCCAGGCGGTGAGCATCGCCGCCGTCTGCTGGGCTCGGCCGGCCTGCCGCAGCCCCCACGGCCCGGCCGGCTGCGTCATCCCCGGGATCGGCATCCCACCCGGGCCGATCACCGCTGCACACCCGCGCTAACACCGTCGCGCAGCTGGGCGAGCCGATCCTGCGCCTGGGCAAGGATCTCGGCTGCACCCTGGTCATCCGGAGCCGCTGCGGCGATCGCGCCTGTGGCACGGCACTTGCGCTCCCAGAACACGCGGTCGGCCACCTCGGACCCGAGACCGGCCTTTAGCGGGGACATCGACAGCAGTCCGATGAACCAGCGCGACGCGCGCAGCGGGTCCGAAGGCGCGTCGACCGTCCCCCCGGACACCGCCGCGGCGCCCTGAGCCGGGTAGTCGCCCGGCTGCTGGTGCTTCGTCACCCACGTGTCCAGCCAGCGGGCCACACTCCGCGGGCGGATCGCCGCATCCGGCAGCGCATGCGACCCGAGTGCACCCGGCCGTGCCTCGAAGTGGATCGGCTCCGCCAGGCCACGGTGCCAGCTCGCCAGAGCAGGCCCCCACCGGCCTTCGGCCAACCGGCCCGACCCGTCCCATCCTCCGAGGCTCTCGCTCAGCACCTCGTCGAGCCGCCCCCAGGGCATGCCGGCCTCACGCTCGGCGATGACCGCGGCGGTGAGCAGCTCGTCGGCCAGGCCCACGGCACGCGCCGCCCGCTCGACCAGCACCCCGGCCGGCGCGTCCACATCAACCGGCACGGCCGCCCGGGCCTGGCCGGACAGATCCGCCGCCGCGTCCGAAGCAACGAGCCGAGCGAGCGCCTGCGGCGACGTCGACCAGTGCCCCTCAGCCTCCAGCACGGCCCACGTCTCATCCGGGTATGCCGCGGACGGAGTCACGCTCTCCGGCAGGACGCCCGCGGCGACCAGCTCGGCTGCCAGCGCGTCATGCGCCGCCTGCGCCGCCGTCACCGTGGCCGCCAAGCCCTCGAGCGCGTCCAGCGCGGCGCGCCGTCGAACCTCGGACCAGGCCGACTCGCCCCGGCCGCGCCAGAGACCGAGGCGCGTCTCGAGGGCGTTGAGCGTCGTTCTGACGGCTCTCAGGGCCCGGTCAGTCTGGCGGGCGACCTCTGCCGCCCGCCGGTCGTGTGTGATGCTTGCCATGTGGGTTCGCCCCCGTCTGGCGCCGTCTGGGCGCCGTCAGGGCCACGTCCTGGACCGACTAATTCGTCTCGCTTCGGTCCGTCGTGACCTGCAACCATGCAGGTCAGCTCACCGATATGGACGACCTTCCTCCTAAGCGGTAGGCCGTAGGTCCGATTCCTACCTGGGGCACGTACAGCATCCACGCGCCGTGGATGTTCGGTGGCTGCCGGCCGCGCTCCGGCGGTGGCGGCGGTGTCGGCGGTCACTTCTGCCAGATTGGCAACCTTGTCGAGGTCCATCACCGGAATCTTGATCATCATGTGTACCTCCTGTCGTTCGTGATCGAGGTGGACGGTGAGTTGGGTGATCTCGTAGAGGCGTCGTTGCAACGCTTCCGGCGCTTGGTGGAGCTTGAGGTGTAGCTCCGGTAGGGCGTCGAGGAGGGCGAGGCTGGCCTGGCCTGGCCGGTCGGGTTCGGTATCGTCCGCCGCGTCGAGGTCCTTGATCTTCCCGAGGGCGGCCCTGCGCTCTGTGTCGAGCTCGTTGTAACTGCTGCGTAGTCCTTGGGTGAACGGGTCGTCGGGGTCGCCGACCTGCGCGTGCCGGAGCAGGTTGTCCTGCCTGAGCTTGAGATCGTCGATCTTCTTGTGGAGTCTGTCTCGTTCGGCTGCTCGATCCCTCGCGGCCCGGTCGTCGTAGGTCGCGAGTTCGGCGGTCAGGAGGGCGACTCGGTCGCGTCCGAAGACGCGTTCGGTGTAGAAGTCGACGACCGCGGCTTCGAGGATGTCTTCGCGGATGCGGACGCTCTTGGGGTGTCCGGCGAACCTGTCGTCACGGCCTCGGTTATTCGCCCGGGGCCAGCACAGGTACCAGACAGCTGGGCTAGGTTCGCGGACGGCCCCGAACATCCGCCGCCCACACGTACAGTGGATCATGCCTCGGAACACGTAGGTCCGTTTGGTCGCGGGGTGGCGGTTGAGTTCGTTGTGCTCGCGGGAGCCGCGTCGGGTCTGCCGGTTGGCGTTGAACTCGTCGAACATCCACTTCGGGATCAGGGGTTCGTGGACGGGTTCGGAGGACCACACCCACTTCTCCGGCCCGTTGACCGCCCCATGCCGGGACCGCCAGCAGAAGCAACTGGGCGGCCCGCTGATCCGTCGTCTCGTCGCAGGCTCCCTTCCCGGCGTGATCGTCGGTGCGGTCGTGCGCGTGCGACTCCCGGGAACATCGCGCCGTACTGGGCCTTGGGGCTTGCCTGCGGCGTCCGCGGTGCGGCCGGCGGCTATCTGCGCGCCCGCCTCCAGCGCCGCCTACCCAACAACGCGCTGCGTCTGCTGCTCGGTGGCCTGGCTGCGGCGCTCGCCGTCGCCTACCTCGTGGAAGCCGGATAGCTCCCGAGTCGCGTAATCGCCCGGGATGCGCGCACGGGAGGCGTGCGTGATCTGGCTGGCCGAGGCCAAGAGGTCGACCCCGACCCGAGTACCCGGTAGAGGTCCTGGTCGGTGGTCATGAGCCGCGTCCCCTGGCCCGATCGGGGGCAGGTCTGGCTCCGGTAGGGCGGCCGGGGCCAGACCTGCGCGCGAAGCGACGTGATGAAGGGCGTTTCTTGGGGTCGTGAGTGGTGGCTATGTCTCCTTTCGGCGTGTCGGTGATTCGGTGTCATGGTTCGGACTGTTGGGCGGCGCCCGCTGCCCGGCTCTCCGTTGGAGTCGTCGGGTAATCGGCGGTCCGGATCGGTGAGGGTGTGAACGGCAGGCGGTCCGCGGTGGTCCTTGCGGCGCTGGTCTCGGCGCGGGTGGCCGCCCCGGCCCGCCCGTTGGAACGTCGCTGTGCCATCCGGCCGAGATGATCGCGTCGAACTCGGCGTGCAGCAGGCTGCCTGCCCCGCGGGCCAGCGCCGCGCCGGCGGGGGCCAGCTTGGCAGGAGCGGCGAAGATCCGCCTGACGTGGTGGTGGGCTACGCGAAGAGGCCGGCCGCGGGCACGGTTCGTGGAGTCCCTGGGTGGGCAGGACGGCCGGCGAGAGACATGATCGACGGGTGAGGGGTGGCCGCGGTGCGTGACAGGGGCTGGTCGGCCAGTGTGGAGCTCCCGTTCGACGCGCGTTCCGTGGGCGCTTCTCGGGAGGTGCTGCGGGGGTTGTTGCTGGCCTGGGGCCATGAGCATCAGATCGACGATGCCGCGGTGGTGGTGTCGGAGCTGGTGACCAACGCCGTGCAGCACGCCGGTGAACAGGGGCAACTGCGGCTGGAGCTTCGGGTCACCGGTGAGGTGCTGCGCCTGGAACTCGCAGACGGGTCGTCGGTGCGGCCAATGGCTCGGGAGATCGTCGACTCCGATGAGCGGGGCCGTGGGATGCACATCGTCGATGTGCTCACGGCCCGGTGGGGAGTCGAGACGCACGGCGACGGCAAGCGCGTCTGGGTCGAACTCGACTAACCCTGCGGGGCAGCCACGTGGACGGGGCCGTCCGGTGGCTGTGTTCGCCACGGGTCTACTGCGGCTGGCCTGCGACGTCGCGTCCACCACCGCTACCCGAAGGGCGGGCCACATCCCGGCTGGTCCGCCTGCTGTTGGTCTGCGCGTCGGGGGTTTCGGCGGGCGACGGCTGGCTGTCGCGTATTTGCTGGTTGAGTTGCTGGGCTTCGGCGAGTTGATCTTCGAGGATGACGATGCGGCAGGCAGCGTCGATGGGGGTGCCTTGGTCGACGAGTTCCCGGACGCGGGCGGCGAGACGCAGCTGGTAGCGGGAGTAACGGCGGTGGCCGCCTTGGGAGCGAAGCGGTGTGATCAGGCGGGCTTTCCCGAGGGTCCGCAGGAAGGCCGGCGTGGTGCCGAGCATCTCGGCCGCGCGGCCCATGGTGTAGGCGGGGTAGTAGTCGTCGTCGAAGCTGTCGACTGGTCTGCCAGCGCTTTCAGGGGTCATCGCGCCTCTCGGGACACGTCGAGGGGCCCGGTGCCATATGGCACCTGT
>NZ_JALKFW010000173.1:18873-33460 GCF_023243055.1 Frankia sp. AgPm24
CGGCCCCCCCCCCCCCCCCCCCCCCCCCCCCCCCCCCCGCGCGCCCCGGCCCCCCCCCCCCCCCGCCCCCCGAGGGTTCATCACCATCTACCGGCCAAGACGCACCGGGTACTGGAACCCGCCTGCCCACCCGAGAGGGCGGGGGTGCGGGGATCGCATATGCGTGACCGGGGACCACCTTCCAATCCGGGGCCTGCGCGGCGTCCGAGCGAGAGTGTCCATCGCCCGGGCGATCCTGATGGTGCCTGCTCCCCTCTCCTCGTCGTTCACCTCTCTAGGTTCTGCCGAACGTGTTGCGGTGATGCTCGGCGGCCTGCCCTGGCCGCCGTCCTGCTCGCGGCAGTTCCTGTCTGCCGCGACCATGGACTCTCTTGGCTACGAGAGGAACTGTACCCAGGGTGGCGCCAGATGTCTAGTGCAGCGGGGACAGATTTTTGGGCTCCCAGCGGACAGCTACCCTCCGGTGGCGCTGGTAGCGAGCCTTGGATCCGGCGCTGATCCTGTGATGATCCGGTCTGCTGTGACGCGCGCGGGCGGCACGGATCGGGTCGTGAGCCGCGGACGGTATTGATCGAGTGGGAACCTGCGGACCCTGTGCGACCCGGACGCCGCGAATCGAGTGGGTCGGTCAGTGACCGCGCGGCGCGAACATGATCAGGGACCTGCCGGTCAGGCAGATCAGCGCGCCGATGATGGCGAAGCTGTCGGCAGCCGTCGGCCACCGCGCTCCACAGCAGCGAACCGGCGACGAAGATCCCGCCGTAGGCAGCCAGGATGCGCCCGAAGGGGGCGTCGCGCTGGAAGGGGGCGGCGAAGCCGTACAGGCTGGCAACGCCAGCTCCGCGCAGCCCCGCCGGAACCCCCGTGCGGACCTCTGAACGTGCCCGACCCGCTCGGCCAGCGCCTCGCGCCCGGCCTACGTTGCGGACTGGCCAACTACCCCGACTGACAGCCATCTACTGGCCAACCATCACGGCGAGTGGCCATCTGTCCGTTATCCCTGCAGTCGGCATTAACCGGAGGGGGATCGCCCGCGCAAAATCGCAGGCCAGCGACCCATAGTCCCCTCCGGGCGCTGCCCGGACCCGCCTGCTTGGCACGAAAAAACACCAGCGGCGGGGCGTCTGTCCCCCCATCCCGGCCCGCATGTCTCCTGCTGGTTTCCTCGGGGTTCAGGGCTGGATGAGCAGAATCCTGGCCGGTCGGTCGGGTGTAGGTGAGCAGTTGCCGCTGGTTTCGATCCACACGGTCTGTCACCGATTTCGGGGCAACCCTCGGAGATCAGGAGGCGGTGGTGGGGCGGGGTGGGGGCAGTAGCCGTGGCACGAGGCGGACGTAGGCGATCATGCCAAGGACTTCGATGAGGGTCTGGGTGACCACGACGACGGGGGCGGCGGCGAACCGGTCAGGCAGAGCGAGCGCGAGCGGGAGAACGACGAGGGAGTTGCGGGTGGCGCCGGTGAACAGCACCGCCCGTCCGGCGGGGGCGTCGAGGCGGAACAGGTGGGTCGCTGCGGTCCCGGCGAACGCCATGATGATGAGGAACGCCAGGTAGAACGGGACGACGGCGGCGACGTCGGCGAGTCTGCCGTCGAGTTTCGGGATCTGGGAGGCGACGACGGCGATGAGGACGGCGGCCATCAGCGGGACCATCGCCGTGCTGACCGTCTCCGACGCGGTCTGCCCGGCGGGTCGGCGGGCGGCCCAGCCCTGGGCGGCCCAGGCCAGGGCCAGCGGGATGACGATCAGGGTGAGGAACGCCTGGAGGAAGGGTCCGGCGTCGACGATGTCGGCCAGGTCCGAGCCGAGGAAGGCGAACAGCAGGATGGGTAGGGCCAGCATCTGCGCGACGAGGAGCAGCGGGGTCGCGGCGAGCAGACGCCGGCTGCTGCCCCCGGCAAGGCTGGTGAACACGATCACCCAGTCGATGCAGGGGCAGAGCAGGACCAGCAGCACCCCGAGCCGGACGGCCTGATCGTCGGGCAGGAACGGGAACATGACGGCGACCACGAGCGGCACGACGGCGAAGTTCACGACCAGCGCGGCGGTGAGGAACCGGCCGTCGCGCAGGGAACGGACCAGTTCGACGGCGGGGACCTGGAGGAAGGTCACGTAGAGCAGTGCTGCCAGCAGCGGGTTGATCGCGTGTTCCAGGCCCGGTCCGAGGCCGGGGGCGGTAAGGCCGAGGATGGCACCGGCGGTCATGGCGGTGAGGTAGACGCCGATCTGATGTTGGTCCATCCAGGCGACCATGCCAGACGGTTTCTGCGTCAGGGTCGGACTCCCTTGATGGTCGCCTGCCCGGGTTTGTCCCGGTCATCCTCGCAGGTCACCGGCGTTGCACTGCCCGAAGGTGCGGTGTGGTGGTGACCGGTCAGCGTGACGTGGGTGTCGCCGGGTCTCGGTGGTGGCGGAGGGTGGGCGGGTTCAGGTCGACCGGTCCGGTGGCTGTCTGGCAGGCGGCCCGGCGGCGACGGCGGATTATGACAGCGCCGAGCAGCGCGGCGACCGCCACGAAGGCTAGGGCGGGAATCCACACGGCGGCGACGGTCGCCGCGGTGCCGATGGCGCCGAGCACGGCGATCAGTGGGGCGGCGCAGCAGACCGCGCAGGCGGCGACCGCCGCCGCGGCGGTCCCGATCGTCGACCACGGACGCGAACGACGGGTCGCAGACGTGGACGGATTCATGCGGACACTCCGAACAGGTCGGCCAGCAGGGCGGTGGCGGTCTCGGGAGCGCGGATGGTGAGGACCAAGCCGGTGGGGGTGAGTTGGAGAGTGAAGGCGAAGAAGGCGCAGCAGTCCTGCTCGGCTGCGGCGAGTGCGGCGATCCGCGCGGCGAGGTCAGGGCCGGGTGGGAACGTCAGCCGTAGCCCGTCGGTGATCTCCTCCCGGCTGTCTGCTTCCTGGAGCAGCTGGTGCCATTGGGTGGCCCGTTCGGTTTGTTCGCCGCTGCTGAGGGTGCAGGCCACTGGCGCGGTCTGCCATGTCTGATCGTTGGCGGGTATGTCGGGTTGCCCCGAGGTGAGCGTGAGCGGCACCGGACCCGGCTTCGCCATGGTGGTGGTCAGGCAGCCGCAGTCCGGGCCGCAGCCACCCGCCGGTGCCGGTTCGCCCAGCTCGGTGTGGAACGCGGCCAGATGCGCCGAGAAGGCCGACAGTTCGGCGGCCCGCCGGTCGGCGTCAGCGATCCGGGCGGCGACGAGCGGCAGCATCCGTTCCCGGACCGCCGCGCACACTCCCCGTTCCCACACCGTCAGCAGATCACCGATCTCGTCCAGTGCCAGGCCGAGGAGCTTCGCGGAGGAGATGAACGCCAGCCGTTGGACCGCTTCGTCGTCGTAGACGCGGTACCCCGCCGGGGTGCGCTCGGCGGGCAGCAGCCCGGCGGTCTCGTAGAACCGCAGCGTGCTGGCCGGAACACCGGAGCGTTCCGCCAGATGCGAGATGCGATAGGTCCCCATGACCTGGACGGTAAACCTTCGACCCGACTCGAAGGTCAAGTCACAGGCTGGCTTCCCCGAAGGCTGGTCCTGAGCTGGTTCTGCGAGGGGTCAGGCTCCGGTCGAGGGTGGTTCTGTGCATCGTCGTGCTCGGCCGCCACCGGTTAGTTTCATGGCTGGAGGACGGTGGATGATCTAGGTCAGCATCCTTGGATGCCGCCGTGGCGGGCGCGGGTGTTCAGCACGTGCTGTGGGTGAAGACGAGTGTTGTGACCTGCCAGGTGTTGTCGTGTGGGGTGAGGTCGGCGGTGATGCATTGCCGTGTCTCGATGTTGGGCAGGATCTGGCCGGTGTGGCGTTCCTTCAGGGGCCACAGCGTCCAGTCCTGTGGGTCGACTACCTGTGCGGCGTCGCTGGATCTCCGGGTGACCTGCGGATGCGGGGCCTAGCCTTTTTCGATTGTGCGTACCCATCCGCGGGCGGCGTAGCCGCGGATCACTGCCTGGGCCCAGTCGAGGGCCTGTCCGTTGGCGTGGCGGATCATCGGCGGGTGGTCCGGTTCGCCGCGGGCCTGGGCATCGCTGAACGCGGCCCAGAACTGGAGGTAGGCGTCGTTGATCGGGTCTGCGGTGGGGTGGAACGTCCAGGACGGGACCGGAGTGGAAGCGACGGCTGCTGTCGTCGGTCTTGTGGTGGTGGATGGGGCGGGCGGGCTGTGGGTGCTCGGGGAGCAGCCGGCCAGGAGCAGGCTGCTGACCAGCAGGGTTGCCCATGCCAGCCGGGCGTCATGCCTGCTGTGGCCCGGGTCTTGGCGCCGGGGGGGGGGGCGGCGCGGCGGGGGGGGGGGGGCGGGGCCCGCCCCACGGCTGGCTGTGGTGCCGTGCTGCGTCACCGCGTGGTCCGGTGGTGGCGAGCCGGGAAGGTCAGGACGGAACGGGGAGCAGCTCGGCGAGGAGCTGTTCGATGCGGGTGCGGATGTCGTCGCGGATGGGGCGGACGGCGTCGATGCCCTGGCCGGCGGGGTCGTCGAGTTTCCAGTCCTCGTAGCGTTTGCCGGGGAAGATCGGGCAGGCGTCGCCGCAGCCCATGGTGATGACGACGTCGGAGGCTTCGACCGCGTCAACGGTGAGGATCTTCGGGGTCTGGTCGGTGATGTCGATGCCGACTTCGGCCATGGCGGCGACCGCGGTGGGGTTGATCTGGTCAGCGGGGGCGGAGCCGGCGGAGCGGACCTCGACGCGGTCGCCAGCGAGGTGGGTGAGCCAGCCGGCGGCCATCTGGGAACGGCCGGCGTTGTGGACACAGACGAACAGCACCGAGGGTTTCGTGGTCATGGAAGCGCGATCCTTCTCTGTGAGGGGGCGGTCAGGGGGTTGTGCGGCGGGTGCCGTGGTGGTCGCGGAGCCAGGTTTGGGCGGCGATCTGGACGGCGTCCCAGGGTGAGCCCAGGGGTGGCGTGTAGGCGAGGTCGAGGTCGTTGACGGCGTCGACGGTCATGTGGTGGTGGATCGCGGTGGCGTAGATGTCGACGCGTTTGGCGACCAGGCTCAGCCCGACATCCTTCATCGCGGCGATCACCTCGGGGTGGATGTGTTCGCCGGGGTCGGAGCCGCCGGTGCGGATATGCAGGGCGGTCCCGGCGTAGTGGCGGGTGAACGCCGCGGCGATCTGCGAACGGCCGGCGTTACGGACGCAGACGAACAGCACCTCCGGCACCCTCTTCGCGATCAGCCCGCGGGTCGCTCCGAGGGCTTCGAGGCGTTCCCGGGTCAGCCGCTCGGCCAGGGTCGGCAGGAACAGGGTGACCTGGGCGGTGCGCGCGAGCCGGGCGTAGGAGTCGACGAACACCTCCTCCACCTCGCCGGCGGTGAAGGTGGTGTCGTAGGCGAGCCGGTCGGCGCTGGCCCGCAGCGCACGGACGGTCGCCGGGTCCACCCCGGTCAGGGCGTCCAGCCGGGTGGGGGATGCGGGATCGATCATGACGCATCTCGGGATGCAGGCGGCTCCGCGCCGTTCGCGGTCGCCGGGTCGGCATGGGGCAGCACGACCTGCGCAGCCTGCGCGCGGGCCGTGGCGGTAGGGGGGTAGAACAGCCGGACCAGCCCGTAGCCGACCGCCCCGCCGACCACCTGGGCGGCGATGAACGCGGGTGCGGAAGCGGGGGCGATGCCGGCGAAGCTGTCGGAGAACATCCGGCCGACGGTGATGGCGGGGTTCGCGAAACTCGTCGAGCTGGTGAACCAGTACGCCGCCCCGATGTAGGCGCCGACCGCGGCCGGGGCCCGTTCGGCCCGGCCCGACCGGACCAACGCGAAAATCAGCAGGATCAGGCCAGCGGTCGCGACGACCTCGGCGAGCAGATGCGCTCCCGAGGCCCGGTGGTGGGTCGCGATCGACACCGCCGACCGGTCGAACATCAGGTTCGCCAGCACCGCCCCGCCGATGCAGCCGGCGACCTGCGCAGGCAGGTAGGCGGCGGCGTCGCGCCATGACACGCCGCCGAACGCGGCGTCGACAAGGGTGACGACCGGATTGAAGTGCGCCCCGGACACCGGGCCGACCATGAGGATGATGGCGAACAGGCCGGCGGCGGTCGCCGCGGCGTTCTCCACCAGTTGCAACCCGACCTGGCCGGGGCTGAGCTGGACCGCGGCGATTCCCGACCCGACGACCAGAGCGGCGAGCAGCATGCTGCCCACCGCCTCGGCGGCCAGCCGCCGCGTCAGCGACGACCGGCCACCCGGCTCGATATCCGCCACGGGGTTCAGCGGGCGCCGGCGGGCGCCGGTTCGATCGCGACGTCGACAGTGTCCACGGCGGGGCCGCGGTCCACCCCCGGCCCGCAGGCGCAGGCCGACCCCGGCCCCGATCCTGACCCGCTGCCCGGTTCCACCGTCCGCAACGTCGGCACCGACCCGTCGACGACATCGGAGAGCACCGTGTAGACCTCCCATGGCGCACCGTCGGGGTCATCGACCCAGACCTTGTCCTGCACCGCGTAGCAGCAGGCGGTGTTCTCCTCGACCGCGGTCTCCAGGCCGGCCCCGGCCAGCCGGGTCGTCGCGGCGGTGACCTCGTCGGTGGATTCGACCTCAACGCCGAGATGGTTCAACGCTCCCGCGACACCGCTGCCGCGGACGTCCGGGTTCTCGATCAGCACCAGCTTCAACGGCGGCACGTCGACCGCGAAGTTCGCATACCCCGCCCGCCGCTTCGCCGGCCCGACCCCGAACAGCTTCGAGTAGAACTCCACTGCCGCGTCCACATCGGACACGTTCAACGCCAACTGCACCCGCGCCATCACGATCACCCCACACATTGACGGTCGTCTATATCCCTGTGGGACGGAGCATGCTCGCAGACATCGACCGCTGTCAATCCCTCGTGGCATGCTGGACCCCATGGCCACGACCGCGATACCCGCCCCCACCGCGGCGCTCCCCGACCCGCCTGACCCCACTGGCGGCGCACTCGGGGCCTGCTGCACCCCGCTGGGGACCGCACCCCTGTCCGCCCACGATGCCGACCAGCTCGCCGCCGTGCTCAAGGCCATCGCCGTCCCCGCCCGACTACGCCTCCTGTCGATGATCTACGCCCGCGGCGGCGACGAAGCCTGCGTCTGCGAACTCACCGAACCCCTCGGGCTGACCCAACCCACCGTCAGCCACCACCTGAAGGTCCTCGTCGACGCCGGCCTGATCAGCCGCGACAAACGCGGCGTCTGGGCCTACTACCGGCCCGTACCCGGTGCGCTGAACAGCCTCGCCGTCATGTTCGGCCCCGCACAGTAGACATGGCGCATCCGCACAGCAGTCCGGGAGGGGTGTGGTGTCCTACACCGTTTCTGTCGGGGCCTGGCCGGCTTCGAGGGCCAGGCGGGAGGATCGGACCTGCTCGCCGAGCTGCGTGACCAGGGCCCGCGCCCGCTTCGAGCCGACCTTGAGTCGTTTGCGCAGCTCGTCCGAGGAGATTGGACGGCGGTGCTCTGCCCAGTAGCGGGCGTCCTCGCGCCGCGCGCGCTCCAGTAGCGAGCCGTCGAGTACCACGGTGCTCGGCCGGCCGGGAGCGCGCTGCGCCGGACCTGCCGCCGCCTCGGCCTGGGGGGCTCTCGCCTCTGGTTGGCGCCGACACGGTGGTGGCCACCGTTGCCCCGTCGGTGTCTGCTGGCTGGTCCGGGACGACGGGGTGGAAGGTGGTGGGGTGGCGCATCGCGCGCAACAGCCCCGGGCCCACCTCGGACCAGCCGATCAGCAAAGCTGGCCCGTCCGCCACGGCCGTAACGTCCGCGACCATCAGGTAGCCGCCCTGGTCAGCGCCTGCGCCGCCGCCGACTGGGCTCCGTCACTGGGAGTGATAGGCGCAGGTACGCGAGCCGAGACCGCCAGGCGCGACTTCGCCTGGTTCTGCGTAGATGCTGTACGAACCTCCCCTGGGGCACCTTGGCACGCTGACCAGGCACGGACCGTACTGACAGGTCCGGGGCGGGTCAGGCGCCCCGCCCGCATCCGACGTGTCGTCCCAGGCAGGATCGTGCGCTGTCGCTTCACCGCGTGCCGGCCGGTATCCGGTGGGTGGGCGGCGGCGCGGGTTCTCCCGTGGCGGGGCGACGGGGAGTCGCGGTTCAGGACAGTCCGGCATAACCGTCGGGTCGGCGGTCCCGGCGTCGGTCTGGGTGAGGCGTCGGTGCCGGCGCCGGCCGAGTCCGCGGCTGGCCTGACGGAAGAAAACGTCCATTGCCCGGAATAGCGATCGGGCGGACCGTCAGGTTTACCGGCCGGGCCGGTGAACAAAGTGAGTCGACTGTGTCGGCGGTCACGAAGCCATCGGCCGTGATCCGGCGGGTGGCGGACCGCGGCGCCGCGGGAGGCGTCTCTTATGTCGGCCATCCCGCGGTCGGGTCGGGTGCGGCGGCGGTGCGCACGTGCTGTACGCCCGCCTATATGGGGCCGCGGTCGGTCCTCATGTCCATGGCATCGGCGGTGAATAGCAGCTATCCGGCTGGTGGTTGTCTCATAAATGATTGCCTGGACGTGGCGGGAGCCACCAGGACGAAAACACGACCAGCCGATGCCGATCGGCGCTCGGGGCGCGGGCGGCGGACCCGGGCGTGGCGGTCGTGGATCTCGCCGGAATCGAAGCTCGTGGCCCGCGCGGTCCGGCGGCCTCGGGCCCCGGTCCGGCGCGGGCCCTCGGCGGGGGCCGGGAGGTCAGGCGCCTGCCGGCGACACCAGTTCGAGCAGGGCGGACGCGGCGAGCTCGTAGCCCAGGGCGCCCAGCCCGACGACGACGCCACTGGCCAGCGCGGAAAGAATCGACTCGTGTCGGAAGGACTCCCGCGCCCAGACGTTGGAAAGGTGCACCTCGATCCACGGCGCGGGATAGTTGGCCAGGGCGTCCCGAAGGCTCCAGCCGTACATCATGAGTGCACCGGGATTGACGATCGCGCCCACCGAGTCGTAGTTGTCCTGAATTGCGTGGATGAGCTCGCCCTCGGATTCCCGCTGAATCGAGAGCACTTTCCATCCCCGCTCGGCCACCCGTGCGCCGACTGCGGATTCAATGTCGTCAAGGGTTGCCGTTCCGTATACCTCGGGTTGCCGCCGACCAAGTATGCCGAGGTTGGGTCCGTTCAGAAGCAGCAGCGTGCTCACAGTTTCCTCATCACATTGCCGACCCGACCGGCCGCGGTGGCCGGCGCCGGCCCGGAGGCTACCGCAGCCGTGCTGAGGCCTCTGCGGACAGCGGCGAAAGGCCAGCCCAGCGGACGGCGACGGGTCCGGCGGCCCGGCCGCCCATGATCACCCGATCGTAGCGGGACTATTGGTTGCGGATTGGCTTTCGTATGATGTGAGCCAGGGCCTGCCGAAGCTTCCCGGGGGCGTGAGGTACGGTCCGTCGCGCACCACTCGTGCGGATTCTGCGGACAACCCACGGTAATGAACCGTCGACGGCCGAGATCCTTACGCGTACCTTATCGTCACGTAAGAAAAGGGTGGGGACCATGAGCGGTGAAGTGCTACGCGCACCGGAACTGCCGGCTTGGCCGCAGTACTCCGACGAGGAGCGCGACGGTCTGATCCGGGCTCTGGAGCAGGGCCAGTGGTGGCGCATGGGCGGCAGCGAGGTTGACAGCTTCGAACGCGAATTCGGTGCTTATCACGGCGCCGAGTACGCGCTGGCCGTCACCAATGGCACGCACGCCCTCGAGCTGGCGCTGCAGGTTCTCGGGGTCGGCCCGGGCACCGAGGTCATCGTCCCGGCGTTCACGTTCATCTCGTCCTCGCAGGCCGCGCAGCGCCTCGGCGCCGTGGCCGTGCCGGTGGATGTCGACCTCGACACCTACTGCATCGACCCGCAGGCCGCCGCCGCGGCCGTCACCAGCCGCACCAAGGCGATCATGCCGGTGCACATGGCCGGCCAGATCTCCGACATGGACGCGCTGGCCAAGCTGTCGGCCGACACCGGCGTCCCGCTGCTGCAGGACGCCGCGCACGCGCACGGCACCCAGTGGCAGGGCCGCAAGGTCGGCGAGCTCGGCTCGGTGGCGGCGTTCAGCTTCCAGAACGGCAAGCTCATGACCGCGGGCGAGGGCGGCGCGGTGACCTTCCCCGACGCGGAGCTGTTCGAGCTGGCGTTCCTGCGGCACAGCTGTGGCCGGCCGCGCACCGACCGCCGCTACTTCCACCAGACCTCCGGCTCGAACTTCCGGCTCAACGAGTTCTCCGCCTCGGTCCTGCGGGCCCAGCTCGGTCGGCTGGCCGGTCAGATCGACACCCGTGAGCAGCGTTGGCCGGTGCTCGCCGAAGCACTCGCGGCCATCCCCGGCGTGGTGCCGCAGAGCCGCGACGAGCGTTGTGACCGCAACTCGCACTACATGGCGATGTTCCGGGTGCCGGGCCTGGGTGAGGACCGACGTAACGCACTCGTCGACGCGCTCCTCGAGCGTGGCCTGCCGGCCTTCGCCGCCTTCCGGTCGATCTACCGGTCGAACGGCTTCTGGGAGTCCGGCGCGCCGGACACCACGGTCGACGAGCTGGCGGCCCGCTGCCCCAACACCGAGGCGCTCAGCGCGGACGGCATCTGGCTGCACCACCGCACCCTGCTCGGCACCGAGGAGCAGATGCACCAGGTGGCAGCGGTCGTGGCCGACGTGATCGCGGCCCAGTGACCGCAGCGACCTCCGCGGCGGCCGCCGCGGCGAGCGACCCGTCCCTCGACGCGGTGCCACTGCGGGTCGCCGTCGTCGGGCTGGGTTGGGCTGGGCGTTCGATCTGGCTGCCCCGGCTACGGGAACATCCACGGTTCGCGGTGACCGCTGTCGTCGATCCTGACCCGGCCGCGCGCACCGCCGTCGCCACGGACCTCGCCCCCGCGGGGCAGGAGACGGACGCGGCCGGTGGGGCGTCCGGGTCGGCGGAGCTGGCGGTGTTCGCCGACGTCGACGAGCTGGCCGCGGCGGGTCCCGCCCGGCCCGACCTGGCCGTGGTGGCGGTACCCAACAACCGCCACGCCGACATCGCCGAACGGCTGCTGGCCGCGGGCATCCCGGTGTTCCTGGAGAAGCCGGTGTGCCTGAGCTCGGCGGAGGCCGACCGGCTGGCAGCGGCGGAGCAGGCGGGTGACGCGACGCTGCTGGCCGGCAGCGCCGCGCGCTACCGGGCCGACGTGAGCCGGCTCTACGAGGTGGCGGCGTCGCTCGGTGCCATCCGACACGTCGATCTGGCCTGGGTGCGGGCCCGGGGCATTCCCGACGCCGGCGGCTGGTTCACCCGGCGCGAGCAGTCCGGTGGCGGCGCGCTGGTCGACCTCGGCTGGCATCTGCTCGACACGCTCACCCCGCTGCTCGGAGCCGTCCGGTTCCGCGAGGTGATCGGGACGACGTCGGACGACTTCGTCAACGACGGTGCCTGGGCGGCGGCCTGGCGACACGGTGACCAGCCCGGGGACGGGCAGCCGGCGCCGGAGCAGCCGCCGCGGGTCGGTGGCGACGTGGAGGACACCGCGCGGGGCTTCCTGGTCACCGAGGACGGCATGTCGGTGGCGCTGCGGGCGAGCTGGGCCTCGCACGAGGCGCGGGACCTGACCGCGATCACCGTCGAAGGTACGGGCGGCACGGTGTCGTTGCGCTGCACCTTCGGGTTCGGCCCGAACCGGCAGGACCGGTCGCTGCTCACCCTCACCCGCACCGGCCAGACCAGTCCGGTGACCCTGCCGGACGAACCGATCGGCGCCGAGTACCGCCGGCAGCTCGACGAACTGCCGGCGATGCTGGCCGACCCTGCCTCCCGTGGTCGGGCGATCGCCGAGGTCCGTCCGACGATCGCCGCGATCGAACGGTTCTACGCCTGCGCACGCGCGTCCCGCCAGGCGCCGGATCTCGTCCCCGCGGGCCGATGACGCTCCGCCCAGCCATCACCACCACCGCCGATGTCCAGTGAGCCAAGGGGGGCATGTGGGAACGGAACGTGAGAACGGGCAGGCCGTCGTCGTCCGGCGCCAGGCAGTGATCTTCGACCTCGATGGTGTCCTGGTGGACAGCTTCGGCGTGATGCGCCAGGCGTTCACGATCGCCTACGCGGAGGTCGTCGGCGACGGCCTGGCCCCCTTCGAGGAGTACGAGCGCTACCTGGGCCGCTACTTCCCCGACATCATGCGGATCATGAATCTGCCGCTGGAGATGGAGGAGCCCTTCGTCCGGGAGAGCTACCGCCTCGCCAGCGAGGTCGTCCTGTTCGACGGTGTCGCGCACCTGCTGCGCACCCTGCGGGAACGCGGCTACGGGCTGGCCGTCGCCACCGGAAAGGCGGGGCCGCGGGCCCGTCACCTGCTCGGTGTGCTCGGTGTGCTCGACCTGTTCGACCACGTCATCGGCTCGGACGAGATCGCTCGGCCCAAGCCCGCACCGGACATCGTCCTGCACGCCCTGGCGCTGCTCGGCGCCGATGCGAGCACGGCGGTGATGATCGGGGACGCGGTCGCCGACCTCGACAGCGCCCGCGGTGCCGGGGTGATGGCCGCGGCGGCCCTGTGGGGCGAGACCGACGGTGTGGAGCTGATCGCGGCCGCACCGGATGCCGTCCTGCACCGGCCGTCCGACCTGCTGGTCCTGCTCGGTGAGTCGAGCCCGATCCCGGCGGCGACGGTCCCGGCTCCGACGCGGTCGAGCGGTGGCGTACCGGAGGTGCCCGCGGCGCGCACGGATGTGGTGACCGTCGTCCCGTCGTCCGCGGCATCGTCCTCGGTGGGCGAACGGATTCTCACCGGCGACTAGCCGAGCAGGGCCACGCATGTTCAGGGACGACATCGCTGTCACGGGCAGTCGTCGCCGCTGGCGGCCTGGCGGAGCGGATGAGTCCTTCTACAGGGACGAAACGGACAGAGTCGCACCGTGAGCCCTGTAGAAGGACCGCAAAGATCGACACGCCCGGGATCATCGCGGCTTGCGACGCCACTGTGGTCACGCCGGTCGTCGCCCCCCGGTCAGTCGGCCTGGCGGGCCAGCAGCAGGGCGCCGGACAGAGACGACAGCCCGCCGAGGACAGCGGCCTGGACCGGCGCCGGCGGATGCCCGGGGCGACCGAGGACGCGGGCCTGCTCGTCCACCGCGGCGGCGAAGCCCGGCAGGCCGTCGGCGAACCCGCCGCCGACCACCGCCAGCCTCGGATGCAGGACCTCGGTCAGGCTGACCACGGCCACGGCCGCCGCCTGGGCGCTCTCCCGCACCGCGCGGACCGCCCAGTCGGCCTGCGCCAACCAGCCCGCGCGCAGCTCGGCGAACGGGATTCCGGCCGGCTCACCGCCGCCTGGTTCACCGCCGTCCGGCTCGTCGACGCTGGTGGTGGCGGCGCGGTAGGCCGCGGCGCGACGCAGGGTGGCGGGGCCGCTGGCCGTCGCCTGGACGCAGCCGCGGCGCCCACATGCGCACACCGCGCCGGTCATCGAGATCAGCATGTGCCCGATCTCCGCCGAGCCGTGGCCGGGGCGCGGGCAGGGCCGGCCGGCCAGCACGAGCCCGCCGCCGACCCCGGTGCCGATGCCCAGGTAGACCAGATCGGGGCAGTCGGCCGCGGCCGCCTCGGCGAGCGCGGCGAGGTCACCGTCGTCGGCGTGGGCGACGCGGGCCCCGGGCACCAGCCCGCGCATCGCCGCCCCGAAGTCCAGGCCGGTCCAGCTCGGCCGGCCAGGCCAGGTCGTCACCCGACCAGCCGGATCGACGGTGGCGGGCATCGCGACGCCGACCGCGGTGAGCGGACCGCTCCACCGGGCCCGCAGCGCGGCGATCCCGTCGGTGAGATCGGCCAGGTCCCGCGGGGCGCTGGCGGCGGGCGTCCAGGGAAACGACGACTCCACGGGTGCGACATCGGCGCCGCTGCCCGGGCCACCGTCGGCGCCGGAGGGTTCGATGCGCAACGCGACCTTCGTGCCCCCGATGTCGATGCCGAGCACCCCCGGTGTCGGTGCGGACGCGGGCATGGGCATGGGACGCGCCTTTCATGGCCGGGGACCGAGCTGTCCGGGAACCGAGCTGGTGGGGGGCGAAGCTGGTGGGGTTGGGTCAGGCTGAGGCGGCGACGTCGCCGCCGCCGGGGGCGGTGAGGCCGAAGAACTCCCGGTAGAGGTCCACCTGCTCGGCCAGCATGGGAATGCCGGGATGGGTGCGCAGCCCCAGCGCGCCGGCCACGTCGAGCAGCCTGGTGCGGGCCGGCTTCATGATGATGTCCGCCACCAGCGCGCCGGCTGGCAGCGCCTCCGGGGGGAACGGCAGCGGGTCGTCGGGGCGCAGACCGAGCGGGGTGGCGTTCACCGCGAGATCCGCGTCGGCCAACGCGGGTCGGACGGCCCGCGTCACCCGTCCGGGCCAGTGCACGTCGAGACGGGCCACCAGATCCGCGCATTTCGCCTGGTCCGGGTCGTGAATGGCCAGCTGGCGACAGCCGGCGCCGAGCAGGGCGACGGCGATCGCGCTGCCGGCACCGCCCGCCCCCATCAGGGCGACCCGCGTTCCCTCCAGGGGTTGACCGGCTCGGGCCAGACCGCGTACGAAGCCGGCGCCGTCGAAGTTGTCGGGGGGCCCCCCCCCCCCCGGCGGCCGCCCCCGCCCCGTGGGGCGGGCGCGGGTGGGGGCGGCGGGGGCGCGGGGGGT
>NZ_JALKFW010000174.1:0-33007 GCF_023243055.1 Frankia sp. AgPm24
CGAGGAGCAGCCAGACCCGGAACCGGCAAGTAGCTAGTTTTCGAACAACACTGCCTCAAACAGCTTGACGGGTTCCGAGCACGGCGCCAAGGCGCAGCCTGGATCGACGGTCGGGGCCCACCCATCGCCGCACCTCCAGCCGTGAACCATCACGTTTTACCCCGGCCGGCTCGCCCCGCGGGCAGCCAGCCAGGGTACTCCCCCTACCATCTCGAACAATGGCCTCAGAGCTTCAGCCCACCGAACAGATCCGGGAGCGGCTGGCAGTTCGGATTACGACGCGGACGACGAAGCGGATCAATAAAAGCCGGCGGAACAAACGACGGACGACGATCCCCGTCGATCACAATCTTCCAATGCTCTCGATGCACCCGATCATGATGCTGATCGCAAAGCAACGTCAGATTATCCAATGCCGTCACACCCCCCACCTCCCACCCGATCACATGATGCGCCTCACACCACGAAGCCGGCCGATCACAATGCGGGAACGTGCATCCACCGTCCCGCTTCACCAACGCCGTACGAATCTTCGGCGGCACCACCCGCTTCGTACGACCCACATCCAACGGAACACCCTCCGGATCAAGAACGATCCGCGTCACCGCCGCGTCACATCCGAGCCGTTCCACCACCTCCCGCGGCAACGGCCCGCCCCACTGTGTCATCGCCGGCACGTTCCCACCACCGAACAACGTCTCCCAGCCGATCGTCACCTGCAGATGCGGCCGTGTCCCTCCCGCCGACGGACCGACATTCGCCGACAACCCCCGCCGCACGAACTCCACCAGAGCGTCCGCCCTTCGCCGCGACGCACCACGCGGATCCCGCATCCCGTCCTTCGCCGGCACCGGAGCCGACAACGCATCCACTGCCGCCCGCAGCAGCGCCGCACCCTCCGCGTCCAACTCCCCCCGAATCAGCGTCGTCCCACCCGCCGTATCGAAAAACGACAACGTACGAGCCGCCCGCGGATCCCGCCGTGCCCTCCTGGCCGCACCACCGGACCCGCCACCCTGACCAGCCTGACCGGACCCGCCGTTCTGATCTGACTCCCCGTCCCGACCAGAGCCACCGGACTCACCAGCCGGGCCGTCGGCCGCACCCCCGCCGGTCTGGCTTTCACCCGCGCCGGCCTTCCCCTTCACCTTGCCATCACCGCGGGAATGCTCACCCGTACGACCATCCTCATGAGGATCCGCACCGCCCGGCGACCTGTCCACCTGCGTCAGCTGCTCCAGAAGCACCAAGGCAGCCTTCTTCAACTGCTGACGATCCATCAGCATCCCCTGCTCCACCAGAAAATGCTCCACCTCCACCCGCTCCTGCGCCGACACCTCGGGAGGCAACGCCTCCATCGCCTCCACGATCACATGCGCATGACCCGCGGTGATCCGCGCCCCCGCCAGCGCCTCCCCCGTCACCAGATACGGACTCTCGAACAACTCCCGCGCCAGATTCACCATCCGATTAGCCTCAAACCGCGGTACCAACAACCGCGCCGCCAACCATCCCGCCAAATCCGATGCCCCCGCCTCCGACGCCAACCCCCGCGTCCCCGCCTCCACCAACACCCGACCCCGCAGCGCCGCCAACCGAGCCTCCACCTCATGCACCATCAACAAAACCTCCCGCAACTCCTCCAGCGACCATCGCCACACCTCCCCCACCACCAGATCCTCGACCGCCGACGACAAAACCCCCGCCAACGCTTCCGGATCCACCCACCCCCCAGAACCACCAGCACCACTCCCGCCGGAGACACCCTCGCGAAAATCATCACCAGACCAGTCAGGAACAGCACCAGAAGCAGCGCCTCCACCCTCATCCGAAACAGGCACCGAAGAACCAGGAGAAACCCCGGTATCCGCCTGCCAAGGCGAAACCGGAACGGAGCTGCCAGACGGCTCAAGGCCAGCAGAATCATCCGAGCGAAAGATCATGAAATGACCATATCCCACCCCGTCCCACATGTCGAACACCCATTCGAACCTGTGGATAACCAGTCCTGCGGTCGGCACCCAACCCAAACGGTCTAGAGAAGACCTGGCCATAGATAACCAAAGCGCTTCCAGCCGCCCGACCACTACCATCTACCACGATGGAACAAAAGCGCAGGTCGGGCTGCACCCGGTGATTCAAAATGCCCGACCAGGCGCCAGGGAGAGAAAGACGACCTTGGTGAACTGCACCCACCGCCGTCCCGCTGGGCAGCAGGCGTCGCGGGCGACGTAGCTCGGACACCGACCCGGAGCTGGGTAACAGTCCGTGACATCTGTGACAGTCAGGGCTCAGGCCCAGAAAGGAGTGCCGCGCAGAGCGCGGCCGTCCGCCAAGCTGACGAGCTACCGAGAACACCCACCCAAGGTCCGGCGAGCGGACTGCCTGCCGACCGGTCGCACGGTCAGACGAAGACGGACAGCACACATGGCGGTCTGGCCATACGGTGCAGGTCTGACGATGCGAGGTGAATGTGCATACGGAGCTGTACACCACAGTGGCGCAGGTCCTGCCGGTCTTCCTGCTCGCACTGATGTGGGACTCGGCCTACCTGGACCGTCTGCGCGCCCAGCATCGGCCACGCCGGGGCGGCCCGCAACCCGGCTACTTCTGGACGAAACCCCGGGTTCGGCTGTTCATCCTCGGCGTGACCGTCGCGGTGATGTGCACCGTGTTGCTGACCGTTCTCGTCCTCGCCGGCGCCGTGGCGGACAGCGCACCGGTACGCGCGGTGGTGGTTGGCGGGCTGGTGCTGGCGATGGCCGTCCTGGCCTTCCGCATCTGGGTGGATGTCCTCGCCGCCACCCGCCTCGAGCAGCCCGACGACAACAGCGGCAGCACCGGGTAGTAGCGGCCGTGACAGAGCGGCTCGGTACTACCCGAGGGCTGGGGATCGGGACAGGATGGGCGGGCAGCAGGCAGGTTGTGTGCGGACGGTGCCGACCCCCCAGCCGGTGCGGAGCGTCCCCGGTGCGCTTCGTCCCTTCCACGCGGGCGAATGCGCCAACCACTACCGGCCCGGTCCGCTGCCAGAGATCCAGCCGCTGCGGGATATCTACCGATCGCCCGGCACCGAGGACGCGGCCCTGCGGCTGCTGCGTGCCCGGTAACCCCGTTCCAGATACGCGACGAACTCACGGTCCTGCTCGACTTCCGCCGCCGGACCGGGACCGAAAACAGCGAGGGCACCATGACTGCGATACGATCTTCGGAATGAACCACAGCCCAGGGCCACGCCAACCCGCTGCCGATCTCGTTCCTGGTCAGCTGGAGTTCTTCGCCGTCGTCCTGGAAAGCGCTCAACTGACAGTCGTGCTCGACCGGGTACGTGCACAGCCGGCCGGCTTCGAGTTCGAGCTTTACGCCCTTGGCCCGTCAGAACTCCCGATAAAATCGGCCCACCTGGACGACACTCACGAGTCAGCGGAAGCGCCGAGCCAGTTTCCACCGACAGCACTCTCCGAGCGTGCACCTCTGGCGTTGCGGTATGAGGTCAGGATGCCTGGCCTGGACCCGGAGACAACATTTCCCCGGGTCCAGGTTCCCGCTCGTCGATCTTTGTCCGGCGAGACCACTGCCATTTTCTGGGTACGCCCGCTGCCACCGACTGGCGATGTCATCTTCCTGCTGACCTTCGATGAGCCGACCGGCACCGCCATCCTCTCCGGCGATGCGCTTCGCGAAGCTGCTGCCGCCGCTGGACCGCTTGGATCATCACGGTGCGAGCGACCACGGAACGATGTTACAAAGTGACAAAAATCGCCCCCCTTCCGTCGATACTCAACATGTGAGATCATACCGTTACCAAGAGGTGCAATACGGGACTTTTGGCCCTACCTGGATCGCCACCACTTCAGCACCTTTAGTGACACATCGCATGCGTGACAAAGCGAGTGGATCTGATAGATCACTTGATGTCCGCAGTCCGGAGGTGCTGACTCATGAACGTTTCACCGGGACGAACAGTCGCGCGGATAGGCGCTATCGGTACCGGAGTGGGGCTGGCGATGGGAAGTGCGGTTGCGGCTCAGGCCGCACCCTCTCCGATCGACCTGCGAGCAGCAGGCACGAACACCTACGGTCCGAATGGGGCAGCCACCGGTTCCACAGCTACCACAGCCGCAGCCGGGCCCTGGGTTTGCACGCTCACTCCGCTCAACCCCGTCCTGTCCTACGACGAGGTCAGGGGTGAGGCCACCCAGTACTGCACGGGCGACCTCACCGGTCAGGTACCGCGGGTATACGTCAAGCAGTGGAACGAAGCCATCGAACAGTGGCAGCGAGTCGGCTCGTACGGCTACGACACCGGAGGCCTGGGTTCAACCCAGGCAGACGCATATCACTACTGCTCGAACCTCTCCGTCAACAAGAAGTTCCGTACAGAAGCCGCCGGTACGGGTTCCGGCCCCTATGGAACCTCCACTGCCACCAACTACTCCAACGTAGTCAACTACAACTGCCTGTGACCCGATCGCCTGGATCGTCCGCGGCAGGTCAAGGGCATCAGCCGGAACCGGTTGACGATAGCATCGGGACGCCTTCTCTGATGATCCCGGGAGGAATTTCCTACCAGGCTGTGGTGGCCGAAGGAAAAGACATCACCATCGTGCTGGACGGCCTCCGAATATGGCCGCACATGTTTGACTTTCGGCTGCTCGCGTTCGGGGCCGGGGCGATCTTTCCCACGACACCGGAAGAGCTCGCGACACTGCGCTCAACCGGAACGCTGCGGGAGCAGCTGGAGCTACACCGACCCGAACCAGAACCGAAGATCACACTCTTCGAGTGCTCGGTCACGCTGACCGCGCTGCCTGCGGTGCCGTGCCGGGTGCGGCGGTTGGGTACACGGGCGATGTTCGGACGCATGCATGCCGACTACAGGGCTACCCCTTTGCCCACCAGGGGCGACGCGGTAGTAAAGGTCATCATGGCCGAGCTGCTCGGCACGGCGGTGCTTCCCGGCGACGACCTGCGCTCCGCGGCCACCCGCGCCCGGCCACCGAGGGTCTCGGGCCAGGCCGGACGCTGAGAACCTGCGCCGAACGCCCTTCCCCCTCGGACATTCGGGTCCGCCACACAACCCCGTTCGCCCGGCAGTCCGTTCGACTGACGGCCCCGTCCGCGAGGAGCCATGCTTACGGCTCTTTCGTCCGCACCTCGCGCGGCGAGCAGAGCCTCGGCACTGGCGAACCGTTCGACGTACTCCTGCGGATCCTTGCGGTCGATCGAGTAGTAGGCGTAGATGCTCTCAATCGGGTCGAAAAAACAGCCGACCTCATGCCACTGGTCCGCTTCGAGAGTGAGGACCGGGTAGGCCTTCGAGGTGACGGCGACGAACTCGCGTACGGAGAACTGCGGGTCAGGCACGCTCCACACCCCACAGCTCGGTATGAGCGGTGAGTGCCTGCGCTATACGCTCTCGCACCTCTCGGTCGAAGGCCGGGGTGGTCCAGTCGTCGCCGGCGAACTCCGTCCCGACCACGGCCGTGACCTCGTCCACCTGCTGGCCGCCGTAGAATATCCTGACCACGTAATAGCAGAGCTCGCGATACTGGTCGTAGCTGTCGAACACCGCCGTCCACGAGCGTTTCTCGTCGATGACGATGTTCGCTGCGAACTCAGGCCAGGAAAACGCCACCGCTCGCCTCCCCGCTGGTTGTGAGGAAGGTCAGCGACATCCAGGCGGTCAGCCTGCCGCGGCTCCCAGGTTCCGCCTCAGTATGCACCGGTGTGACCAACCTCGACCTGACGAAGCCGGCTAGAATTCGCTCCTCGGCGCCGTTCCCGACCTCCTGGAGTGTTCTCGTGACCGATCAGGACATCGCACGGCCCGTTCCCGGCCGATCGCGGGGATGGCCGATTCGGCGGTCCCTGGTCGGGCCGCTCGCGGTGGTTGTGGTCGTTCTGCTGGTCGCCATGGCGAGCCTCACCGGCTGGTACCGGGTCAGATTCCACGCCTGGCCGTGGCCGTCGAGCATGCCGGACCGGGTGTCGTACTGCGAACGCGGCTACACAGGTCCGGGCCAGCCACGCGCGTTGGCCGCAACCGAGGCGCAGGAGAGTCTGCCCATACGGCGCGTCGGCTATCACGGCCTGCGTCCGCTCGGACAGGAGATGTATGCCAACCCGCTCCCGGCGCGGACTCGGTGGCACCACGGAAGCAGCTCGTCGCTTCCGTGCGCCATGACCATGACGGTTTACCTACGTGACTCCGACGATCGGTACGTGCCCTACCTTCTCAGCGGAGGCCCGTGACCTACAGCTCGGGTTCTGTCGGTTGGCACGGAACTGGTCGATGAGCACAGTGAACTTCCCGTTGACGGCCTCCCGCCCGCCGGGCGTCGTGGACTACCGCGATCACCAGCGCGATACCCTGCCTGGTATCAGCTCGTCCCATGCCGTGCGCTCACGGAGGTCCCTCATGTCCGGGATGACGCCCACGTGGAGGGATGCGATCGCCTGCTCGCGGCCGAACAGGGCCCCTCGCCGAAGCCCGCGTCCGTGGGACCCGAGAGTGGAACTGACCAGGCGAGTGGAGTTCACCCGCTGTGCCGTGACGCCGCATCGCACCGCGTGAGCACCGTCGACCGGTGTCCCTGCGGCTCCCGCCGGGAGTACGCGCAGTGCTGCGAGCCGTTTCATCTCGGGAATCCGGCACCGACCGCCGAGGCGCTCATGCGCTCCCGCTACAGCGCCTTCGCCCGTGGCCTCGCGCCGTACCTGCTGCGCACCTGGCATCCCGCGACGCGCCCCCGCCGGCTGGACCTGGACGCCGATCTGACCTGGCGCGCCCTGCAGATCGTCGACACCGTGGACGGCGGACCAGGCGACGACTCCGGCGTCGTGGAGTTCCGCGCGGTCGCGCGCACGGCGAACGGCGAACGTCATATGCAGCATGAGCGCAGCACGTTCACCCGGATCGACGGCCGTTGGGTCTATGTGGATGCCGCGGCCGGACCCCTGCTCCACGACCAGTGATCCTGAGGCCATCCGGATTCCAGGGTCCGCATGATGTCGTGAAAATCCGTGATCCCAGGTGGCCCCGTGAACGCAGGAAAATCCTGCTATGGCTGGGGATCCTGGCGGTTGGCGCGGAACTGGTCGATGATCACGGTGAACTGGCCGTTGACCGTGACATCGGTGATGCCGGCGAACAAGGCACCGGTGCCGGGTAGGGAGACCACGGTGCGGACACAGATCACGAACGAGGCGCCCGGTTCGAGGGTTTCGGCGCCATCCCCGGGATTGCCGTCGCCGCAGTTCGTGCCGGTCGGGGCGAAACGGACCTGCGGCGTGTCGGAAACGCCCTGGTCTCGCAGGGCGAGTCCGGCGGCCAGGCGGGCACGGTTGACCCCCTGCGTCGCGCTGTCGGCGGTCGCGAAAGCGCGACCGGCCTCGCGGGCTGCCTGGGTCACACCGAAGGCGGAACGCTGCACCGAGAAGACACAGAGAAACAGATAGACGAAAGGTACGAGCAGCACGATCGACAGTCCCACGAACTCGATCATCGCGGAGCCCTCGTCAGCGGCTCCCCATCCCCGCACCCGCCTCCCGGCAGCGGCCCCCGGCCCCGCTCCTCGTCGCCGCCCCCAGACGGCGCCCCGGGCTCGCTCCTCCCTGACGTCTGCCTCCCCTGGCCGCCCCCAGAAAGCGGCAGCCAGCGCGGGACGGGCCCGGTCCATCGATCGCACCACGCGTCGCACCGGGCCGACCGTCGAACCCGAGCCGGACGTCGAACCCGAGCCGGACGTAGAACCGGGACCAGACGTCGAACCGGGACCGGACGTCAACCCCGGGCGGGCCGCAGGTGTCACGGCACCTCCTTGACGGCGTGGCCGGTGACCGTCAGCGTGACGCCGTCACCGAGGGGAACCAGGACGAGCGGGACAACCACCTTGCAGGTCACCTGGACGAGCGGGGTGGCGTCCGGGCCGTCGACGTCCACGCCCGTGCAGGTGGTGTCGGCTCGCCCGGGGATCGTCCGGGCGATGAGGGCCTGGGCGTACAGGCCGCCGTCCGCCGAGGTGACGCCGAGGTTGGCCGCGTGCCGGGCGCCCTCGGCCGCGTCGGCCGCGAGGGTGTTGCGGACGTAGAGGACCAGCCCGACCTGCAGAATCCCGAGGAACAGGAACAGCAGCAGTGTTCCCACCAGGATGAACTCCACCACCGAGGAGCCCTCGTCCGCTGGCAGATCCCCGGTGGCCGGCAGACCTCCTGTGACCGGTAGGCCTCCGGTGACGGTTAGGCCTCCGGTGACGGTTAGGCCTCCGGTAGCGGGCAGATTTCCGGTGGCTGGTAGACCTCCGGGGGTTTCGACGATCGCGGCCTGCTGATCGTCCACGACCGGTTCGTCGGTTGTACGCCTACTTGCCGCCGCCGCCACCACCGACTCCGGAGACCGAGTTGATGGCGGAGTTGAACAGGTTCTGCAGCGCGGGAGTCGCGAGCGTCGCGATCGCCACGACCAGCGCCGCCGTCATCACCGTGATCATCACCCAGCCGGGGACGTCACCCCGGTCGCGGTCATCGCCAGGACTGCCGCTGCCGTCGCGGGGGGTGGGGCCCGCGGCCCAGGCCAGCCACCGCGCGCTCAGGGCCCGTCCGGCCTGCCCGATACGCCGTCCCATGATCTCTCCTTCGCTGTTCGGTCCGAGACGGCGCGCCGCGGATCATCGGCGCGTCGTCTCGGGACCGTGTGTGGGCACCGCGTCGTGCCATGCCTGCGTGCCGTGCCAGTCGTGCGCGTGTGCGTGTGCGTGCGGCCGGTCGTGCGCGTGCGGCCGGTTCGAGTCGGTGCGCGACGTCCGACATGTGGGACTCGTGAAAGTCCGGTGTCGTTGCGCGCGCGGGGGAAGCCGCCAGGCGCTCGGCGTCGGTGCGACGGTCACTGGGCGATCACGGTGAAGCTCACCAGGGCGGGATAGAAGGCGAAGATCACCGTGGTGGGCAGGACGAGGAAGACGACCGGAATCATCATGGCGATCTCCTTGCGGCCGCCGGCTTCGAGCAGCTGGCGTTTGCCGGCCTCGCGGGCGTCCACGGCCTGCGCGCGCAGGATGTCGGCCAGGGGGGTGCCGCGTTCGATGGCGACGGCCATACCGTCGACGAAGCGGGTCAGCGGCGCCAGGGCGGTACGGGTGGCGATGCCTTCCAGAGCCTGGACGAGGGTGGCACCGGCTCGGGCGTCGGCGAGCGCCAGACGCAGTTCACGGCCCAGTTCGCCGTGGGTGAGGCGACCGACCCGCTCCAGGGCCCCGATCGCCGACTCACCGGCGGTGACGGCCAGGGCGAGCAGTTCGGCGATGGTGGGGAACTCCAGCAGCATCCGGTCCTCGCGGTCGGCGATCGTCCGGGTCAGCCAGTAGTCGCGTCCGACCACACCACCGGCGGCGCCGGCGACGACGAGGGCGACGCTGACCAGCGCGGGCGGGCCGATGCCGACGGTCGCGCGCAGCCCCAGCAGGAACGCCCCGAACAGCGCCCCGCAGGCCGCGCACACCACCTGCTGCGCGCGGAACTCCTCGATGCCGGTGCGCCCGCCGGCCTGGGTGAGCCGTCGTTGGAGTCCGGCCCGTCCGCCGAGGAAGCGGTCGAGGCGGCCGGCCACATCCGAGAGCAGCGGACGCAACAGCGCCTCGATGGCGACGAACCCCGGGCGGTTGGACGAGCGTGGCCGGTCGGCGAGCAGCCGCGACGGACGTGGGGTGTCCCGCAGGTACGGGTCGATCCGGTCGGCGAGCTGGATGCGCCGGGCCCGCGGCGACCGGTACACGATGATGACCAGGCCCAGCCCGAGCAGCAGGCCGAGCAACGCACCGGCGGCGACCATCGTCACGCTGCCACCCCTGTCACATCCGTCACGCCGATCAGACCCGCCACACCCGTCACACCCGTCACACCCGCCACGCCCGTCACACCCGTCACACCCGTCACCACAGTCGGAGCCGTCACCGCTGGCACGGGCGTCATCCCCAGCCCTCCCGTCCGGCTTCGGGACCGGGATGCGGGCTGTCCGGACCGAAGCCGGGATCCGCCACGCCACCCGGCCAGTCCAGGCCAGGCCCGCCGCCGTTCGGATCTGGCGGCCAGCCCATCGGCGGCGACCCGGACGACCCGGACGGGCCCGCCGAACCCGCCGTGCCAGCGGAGCCGGACGCGGTCGCCGTGGCGAGGGTGGGTTCCGGGTCGGTCGCGGGCAGCGCCGGCTGGGCACCGCCACGCAGCACACGGCCCTCCTCGGGGAGCCGTCCGATCCGGCGCATCAGGATGTAGGCCAGGCCGGACACCGCGCCGCCACCGACGAGGACCGCCACCCCGGTCGGACTGTCGTAGGCCTGCACGTTCTGCCCGCGGGTGGCGAGCAGCAGCAGCACGATCCAGGGGGCGGCGAGGGCGAGCCGGGCGGCGTTGACGGTCCAGCCCTGGCGGGTCTCGAGTTCGGCACGGGTGCGGGCATCCTCGCGCAGGAACGTCGACAGGGTGCGCAGCAGACGACCGAGGTCGGTGCCGCCGACCTCGCGGGCCATCCGCAGCGACTCGATGATCCGGTCGGCGATGGGGTCGGCGAGCTCCTCGGCGAGGCGATCCAGGCAGGTCGTGAAGGAGCCGGTGGCACCGTAGTCCTCACCGAACCGGGTGAACGCCGGCCGTAGCTGCACCGGACCGCGCACGCCGACCGCGGCGAGCCCCTCGGGCAGGGACATGCCGGCACGGACGGCGCTGGCGAGGTTGTCGACGACGTCCGGCCACAGTTCGCGCAGGTCGTGCATCCGGGTATTCCGGCGACGCACCACCAGGGTGCGCGGGATCATGGCGGCGAACAGCGCGAACGCGCCGGCCAGCGACAGGGTGCCGGTCAGCGCCAGCACCACCAGTCCGACCAGAGCACCAAGCCCGGCGCTGATCGCGACGAACTGGCGCGGGCCGAGACCGCGGATTCCCGCCTGGGCCAGCAGTTCGGCGGTGTTGTGCTCCCAGCGCGCCACCGCCACCGCGAGCGCACCGCCACCGCGTACACCGGACGACCGACCGCTGGTGACGATCAGAAACAGGCCCAGCCCGCACAGCAGACCGAGAAAGATGCCCATCTAGCCCTCCACCGCGATCTCGGACCAGCCATCACCGGTCGACTGCCGCCACCCGGACGGCACGTGCTGGGACGTCGGTGGGTGCTGGGACGTCGGTGAGTACGGCACCGACGGCGCGGGCGGTGGCATCGGCGGCGGCTGGCGCGTCGGCGGGGACGGCGGAAGCTGCGGGGACGGCGGGAGCTGCGGGGACGGCGGGAGCTGCGGGGACGGCGGGAGCTGCGGGGTCGGCGGGAGCTGCGGGGTCGGCGGCAGCGGTGGCTGGACCGGCGGCATCCGCTGGGCCGGGGAGGGGTCCAACGGGTGCGGCCCCGACGGATGCGGCGGTGGCGCGGGTGGACCGGGCGGCGCGGGTGGGGGCGGGGGCTGGTAGCGCCGCTGCTGGTACTGCTGGTGGCCGCGCTGGTGCTGGTCGTGGTCGCCGTGGGAGAGCAGGCTCGGCAGGTCGTAGCCGGCGCGGGCGAAGCGCTCGACGTGCGGCGGGTAGCCGTCCGCGCGGACCAGGCCGTCGGCCCGGGTGCGGTAGATCTGGGCGATCTCCACGATGTCGCCTTCCGCCCGGCCGGGCAGCGCGACGATCTCGGTGACCCGGCGCCGGCCGCTGATGTCCTTGGCGAGATGAACGACGAGGTCGACGCTGGCGGCGACGGTCGGCACGACGAAGGCGTGGCTGACGTTCTCCCCGGCCAGCAATGGCAGGGTGCACAGCTTCGTGACCGCCTCGCGGGCGGAGTTCGCGTGCAGGCTGCACATACCGGGCAGGCCGGAGTTCAGCGCGATGAGCAGGTCGAGTGCCTCCTCCTGGCGGACCTCGCCGACGAGCAGGCGGTCGGGGCGCATCCGCAGCGCCTCCTTGACCAGCCGGCGCAGCCGGATCTCGCCGCTGCCCTCGAGGTTGGCCTGGCGGGTCTGCATGGCCACCCAGTCGGGGGAGCGCAGTTTGAGCTCGAAGACCTCCTCGCAGGAGATCACTCGTTCCCGGGCCGGGATGGCTGATCCGAGACAGTTGAGCATGGTCGTCTTGCCGGCCTGGGTGCCGCCGGCCACGATGATGTTGAGCCCGGCGACGACCGAGGCCTCGAGGAACGCGGCGGCGGCGGCGGTGATCGTGCCGAGACCGACCACCTCGTCCAGGCTCGCGGCGCTGAGCACGAACTTGCGGATGTTGATCGACCAGTGCACCCGGGTCACATCCGGGATGACGACGTGCAGGCGGGAGCCGTCCGGAAGCATGGCGTCGACGAACGGGGTGGACAGGTCCACCCGTCGGCCGGACGATTTCAGCATTCGTTCGACCAGGTCCTGAACCTGATCGGCGGTGAGAATCGTGGTCGTGAGCTCGCTGCGACCATGCCGGGCGATAAATACCCGGCCCGGCTCGTTGATCCAGATCTCCTCGATGGTCGGATCGTCGAGATGGCGCTGCAACGGGCCGAAGCCAGCGACCGCGTCGTAGACCAGGCGGGCGGTGAGATCCCGGTCGGCGACCGGTGGAAGGTCGCTGACCAGGACTCGTTCCTCGTAGTCCGCCAGCACCTCGTGCACGAGATTGCGCACCAGCGCCGGATCGCGCACCGGGTCCAGGGAACGCCGACGGACGAGTTCACGCACCTCGTCCTCGACATGGGAGGTGGCGTCCATCCACCCGTTGCGTGCCACCGCCACGAAAACCGCTGCTCCTCCGGCCGTGTCTCTTCCGCCGCCCGCCACGCGACCAATAGCTACGAAGCGTAGAAAGAGGGTCACCGCCAATCAAGCCCCGAACTTCGGGACAGACGCATCAACGTTCGCACAACCTCGTAGCGACCCTCAGGCCGGGTAGGACACAACAGGCTCACGGAGCGCACAGCAGCCGACCTTGACTGCCCCGATGATTACTCTCCGCATCAATTTTGCGGTCACGGTTAGGTACGGAACGGGGCAGGACCGTCGCTGAACGCACACGTCGGGTGCACACGACAGCGCACGGAGCGCCCCGGAAACGCCCGTGGGACTACGGCCTCGAATCCGCTCGGAGGCGATAGCCTCGCAGCGTTCCCTAATCCGCACACCCGTCGTGTCACATTCCGTCCGCTGGATCGACCGGTAGAGACTCCCCCACCCTGCCGATCTCATCCGACAGACGGTCCACACCTGCCTCGGGGGTCACTTCCGTGTCCGGTCAGCCATCGCCATCTGGGCTCGCCCGCCGTCCGCGAGATGCTCGTCGGACCGCTGTAACGGTGCGGGCGGATCGCATCCGCCCGGGCACGACCGCCGGACCGAAAGGTGCGGGGCGATGAATCAGAATCCGGAACCGGAACCGTCCGACAGGTTTACCAAAACCGCCTGGGAAATGTTCTGGCGAATTGTCGAGAACTGCCCGATCGCGGTATTCGCAACGGATGCGACGGGCCGACTGGTCTTCGTGAACGAGACCTGGTCGACGCTCACCGGGCTCCCCCGCCACCACGCCGTCGGACTGCGCCTGGACGAAATCCTCCAGCCGGAGGACGTCGCCACTGTCAGCAACCACTGGCAACGGCTGATCACCCATGGTGATGCGTTCTCGGTCCGGATTCGGCTGGCCGACGCCGACGAGCCGACCCGTCCGGCCGCGATCCTGCACACCGTCGAATCGACCTCGGGCGACGGCACCCGCCGATTCGTCGGCACGCTCACCCCCGCGCCGCCCATCGCGCTCGACCCGATACAGCTGGACCCGGCGCTGCTGGACCCCGAACTCCTCGACCCCAGCCGCTTCGACTTCCGCCCGCTGGGCGTCGATCCGCGGGGTGTCGATCCGCGGGGCGTCGATCCGCGGGGCGTCGATCCCACCGAGTCCATCAGGGCCGAGCCCATGGACGTCGGGCCGCTGGGTCTCGGGCCGCTGGACCATGATCTGCTGGGCCACGGGCCCTTCGGTGACCTCGGGCCGTTCGCCGAGGACCAGTCCTTCGACCCAGACCCCTCGTTCGACCACGGCACGTTCGATTCCAGCGCCTTCGAACCGGGCTCGTTCGATGGGCGGACGTTCCAGCAGCGTCCGTTCGAGCGTGGCGCCTTCGACCAGGAGCTGTTCGGCGACCCGTTCGACGAGGCCGCCCGGGCTCTCGGCGCGGCGGACAGGCCCGAGGACGGACCGACACGCTACGAGAATCCGCCGCGTCACGAGGATCCGACCGATCGTCGCGACGGCCACCCGCTCGGCCATTCCGCCAACCATCCGGCCGGCCGCCGACTGCCCGACCCCGCCACGGGCCAGGGCTCTGCCGCGGGTCAGGGTCCGGCCGCGGGTCAGGGTCCGGCCGCGGGTCAGGGTCCGGCCGCGGGCTCCGACCAGGAAACCGGTGCGGACCGTGGAACCGGCGCGGACCGTGGCCTGGCCGGTGACCCGGAGCGGCGCTGGAACGTTCCGCTGCCGCGTCGTCCGATGCCCGGCGAACCCACACCCGGACGGCAGGCGCCGTGGGGAGCGGTGGAGGAGCGTCCGCCGACATACCCGCGCGGTGCGCTGCCACCCGGCGCGGAATGGCGGGCCGCCGTCGTCCTGCACCGGGACGAGGAGGCCGACCTGCACCCGGATGACATCGGACGGATCAGGTCCGCGCACCACCACGACGGCTGCGGCTGCATGTTCGCGGAGATGCGCCGCATCGAGGATGCCTGCCGGGATCGCGAACGGTGGCTGACCACGTTGCTCGCGGAGCTCACCACCGCCGTGCTGATCGCTGACCGGGACTGCGCCGTCGTCGCCGTCAACCAGCTGTACTGCGACCTGTTCGACCTGGCCGAGTCGCCCGTCGACCTGGTCGGCACCGACTGCCGCCGGCATCTGCGGCCGCGGGCCGGACTCGTCGACGACCCCTCCGGTTTCGCCGCCCGCCTCGACACGTTGCTACGCCGGCGTCGGACCCTGCGCCGCGAGCCGGTGATGTTCGCCGACGGACGCTTCTTCGAGCGCAGCCACATCACCCTGGCCGCGGGTGACGGCTACCGCGGCCATCTGTGGCTCTACAGCGACGTGACCGATCGCCGCATCCTCGAGGCGGAGATCGAAGGCCTCATCTCCGGGCTGTGACGCCCCTGTGCACCCGTGCCGGCGGACGGCACACTACGGCGGTCTCAGACGCCGCCGTAGTGGCGGACCTGGAGGTCCTGGGCCTGGCCGACCCAGTCGTCGGAGATGATCCGGTCGCCGAAACCGTCCAGCATGCGCGCCAGCCGCTCGACGTCGGTGTCGCCCATCTCGGCGAGCTGCCCGAAGGTCGTGATGCCCAGTGTCCGCAGCCGGGACTCGATCACCGGGCCGACCCCGACGATCTCCTTGAGGTTGTCCCCGCCGACAGCGGACGGGTCAAGCAGCCCGTTCCACCGCGGGGAGGACTCCATCACCACCTGGCCGCCGGCGGTCTGCTCGCCGGTGGCCCCACGCCGGACCCCGGGCGAGGTCGCGAGCCCCGCCGGGCCACGTAGCGGCGCCCCGGCCACCGCTGACGGCCGTTCCTTGGTCACCGCCCCCACCGGACGAACCCGCGCCACCGGAACCTCGACCGCCGTCTCGACGTCCACCACCTCGACATCCGCCAGCACCTCGACATCCGCCAGCACCTCGACATCCGCCGTGGCATCGACGTCCGCCAGCGGATCGACCGTGGCCGCCTGCGGCGGAACCGCCCGCGGCGCCACGTCCGCCGCTGTCTCGACGCCGGTCGGCGGTTCGAGACCCACCGCCGACTCCGAGCGGGCGATACGGTTCAGCAACCGCTGCCGCTCGACCGCCCATTCGGCCTGGTGTCGGTCAAGCCGGGTGCTCAGGGTGGCCACCTGGCGCTGGGCGTCCTCCGCCTCGGTGCGGGACATCGCCAGCCGGGAGGAGAACTTCGCGGCCCGCCCTTCGGCCTCGTCCAACTGCTGACGAAGGTGTTCGGCCGCCTGAACGAGCTCGGCGACGGTTGGCCCACTCGGTGGTGCGACCCGCTCCGGCGCCCCGTCGAGGGCGTCATCGGCCCCGTCGGACGCGACCCCGGCCTCGGTCACGGTCCCAGCCGCGATCGCGACCCCGGGCTCGATCGCGGCGTCGTCATCGATCTCGACCGAGGACGGTCCGGCCTCGGACACCGGACGGGTGACCGCTTCCACCCGGGCCCGCAACGCGGCGTCGATCTCCTCGACCCGGGCGCTCGCCGTGACGGCGTGCCGCTCGGCGGCGGAGGTCCGCTGCTCGGCCTCGGCCGCCCGCTGCTCGGCCACCGCCAGTCGGGCCGTGAGATCGGCTCGCTCCAACGCGGCGTCGTCGCGTTGCCGGCGCAGCAGATCGACGAGTTCGGCCACCGGCTCCACCGCCCGCACCATGTGCAGCGGCATTGTGATCGGCCCGGTGGTGGCCAGCTCGGCACCCACAGCCGGCCTGCCAGCGCCCCACTCGCCCCCGGCCGGCTCGCCCTCAGCCGGCTCGCCCTCAGCCGGCTCGCCCTCAGCCGGCTCCGCCTCGGCCACACCGGGCTCGGCCATATCGGGCTCGGCCAGGAGTCGCTCGCTCATGGCGGGTTCGGGTGCGACCGGGTCGTCATGGACTGGCCCGCTTGCCACCGGTGCGCCCACCACCGGTTCAGCCGGGACGGGCTCGGCCAGGGCGGGTGCAGCCGCCAGAGCGGGTTCGGTCGGGACGGGCTCGGCTGGCGTGGCGGGGGTCGTGGACGTCCCGGCCGGCTCGTTCGCGGATCCGGCGACCGGACGGCCGATCGCGACCACCGGCTCGTCCCGGGAGGTGCTGGAGACCAGCCCGGGCCGGGTGGCGTCGGTCGCGTCCGTGATGGCGGTGGTGCCCGGCCGCTGGGCCGCGCGTTCGGTCCGGATCTGCCGGCGCAACGGGGCGATCAGGAACACCCACGCCAGCGCCGCGCCGATGACCATCGCCACCAGCACGTACGCCAGGATCTGCCCGGCGAGGTACAGCATGGGCTGTCAGCCTCCCTACCGCGGTGGGTCGTTCGAGATCCACACCCGTGCGACGGGAGCCGGCATCTCGCGACGAGGAATGTCAACAGGAACAAGGGGGTCTCACCGCCACCACCGCCCGGATCAGGATCCGAGCGGACGGGAGCGGCGCTATCCCCATTATTCGCAACAGCCGACGTGGACCGCGCCCCGGGGAGCCCCAACCGTTGTCACCCGCACCGGTAAGCGCACGAGGATTCCGATCCGTGCCGGACCGTCCGGTATGTGTGCCGACCCGGCGCGCGACGCGTGCACATCCGGATGCCGGCCGCCATCCCGGGCGCGCGGCGATCAGGCCGGGTGGCCGATCCGCGACGCGCGGTGCTCAGAGCAGGTCGGGGAGTTCCTGGGGGGCGAACCAGAGCAGTTCGAAGCCCTCGGCGCTGTCCACGGTGAAGGCCGCGTCCGTACCACCGAGGTCGGCCTCGAGGATCTGGTCGGCGGCATCGCGGACCGCGGCGAGCGCCTCCTCGTCGCCACCGTCGTCCACATGGATGGCCTCGATCGCCGACCACGGCACCGGGAAGTCGAGTTCGACGGCGCCGCGGTCCAGGTCGTCACGCACCCGGACCTGGCCGTCGGCGAGTTCGGCGACGAACACCAGCCGCCGGCGGGGGGCCCGCGGATCGGCGTCGAGCAGGCGCAGGCTGGCCCGGGCCGCGTCATGCAGGACGGCGTACTCCAGCTCCTCCTCCGACTCCGACTGGGCGTACCACTCACGCAGGGCGGGGGTCACCGCGTAGCCGGTGCCGGCGGGGACCTCCCCGGACTCCCACACCGGGCGGGCTGCGGCGAGGGTCGAAGGCAGGTAGACGCGCACGGCACCAGTCTGCCAACCGGCCACCACCAGATGACGCGGCGGGTCGCCGGACGGCTCCGGTTCGGCTGCCATGGCCAGGCCCGCTCAGCCGGCGAGCCCGAGGCCCACCGGCGGATCGTCGCGTCGTTCGGGCTGGGCCAGCCCGTCGGCTGACGGGGTGCGGTGCGGCGGCGGCGAGGTGCGGTGCGGTGACGGGGTGCGGCGGGGGGGCGGGGTGGCGCGGTGGCGGGTCCGGGTGGTCGCTCGCAGGAAGTCGGTGGTGGTGCTCAGGCTGGTCTCGAAGACCTCGGCACGGCGGGTGAGATCCATCAGGTTGCCACCCATCGCCATCAGGTCGTCCGGCCCGGGGCAGATGACGGTGACCCGGGTGCCCACTCCCTCGAGCAGGGCGACCTCGCGCAGCAGGCGGCGGGTCGCGGCGCGGCGCACCTGCCGTTCGACCAGCGCGACCGCCCCGCGGGGCCGGTCGGTGGCCAGCGAACAGGCCGGGGCGACGACGACGACCTCGTCCAACCCGGCGTCGACGAGCAGATCGACCGATGTCGGCGAGCGTGTCCCACCGTCGACGAAACGCTGGCCGTTGACCTCGATCGGGGCGTACCAGCCCGGAATGGCGCAGGAGGCCATCACCGCGTCCGGCAGGCTCATCCGCGGCGCCTCGGGGGAACCGAACAGCACCCGGTCGCCGGTGTCGAAGTTCATCGCCACGATGCGCAGCGCGGGTCGGTCGGGCCAGTGGTTCGGGTCCACGCCGGCACGTCCCATCCCGGCCAGGACCAGGTCACCCACCGCGGAGATCTTGCCGCGTCCCTGCGGCAGCAGCGCGGCCAGGGTGACCATCGGGGTGGCGTGCCGGGGGTGCAGGGCACTCGCCGTGAGCAGCCGTGGCGAGCCCATCCGCATCTTCGGCCTGGGCGGCAGGGACGCTCCGAGATCCCGGTAGTCCAGGATCGGATCGCCCGACTCGTGGATGCCGCGCTCCGAGTTCGCCATCGCCTCGACGCTGATCCCGAGCCCGAGCAGGGAAGCCACCACGGAGCCGGCGGAGGTGCCGACCACCAGATCACTTCGCGCGAGATCGCGACCGGTCTCGGTCTCGACGGCGCACAGCGCGCCGATCATCCAGGCGGAGCCGAGGACTCCGCCCGCGCCGAGAACCAGGCCTCGACGCACCGTCCGCCTTCTGCTCATCGTCCACCTCCTGGCGCGGCACCCTGACCGGCGCCCAGGAGGGTGGGATACCCCGTTGCGGGGCTCCTGCCGCCCCCGGAACACCGGGGTGTCGTTCTGGCCGCCCGGCCCCGCCCAGCCGGGGCGGCCCCGCGCGCGAAGGTGGCGCGGTCAGGGCCGTCAGGCCGGGCCGGAACGGACCGGGACGTCTACTCCGGCGGTTCTTCGCTCTCCTCCGGAAAACTCGTCTCCAGCACGCCCCAGTTGCGTAGCCGCTCGGCGAAATCCTGCGGTGTGGTGTCGTGCAGCAGGGCCAACGCCCGAACGTCACCGTCACGGATGGACAGCACCCGCCCGGCGTAGTCGTCACGCTGGCGCTGGATCTGCGCCACCCAGCGCCGGACCAGAGCGGACGTGTCCGGTGGGGCCTCGCTGAGTTTCTCGAGGTTGAGCACCGTTCGGGGACGACGCTCCCGCGGCGGCAACTGATCCTCGCTGGGCAGCAGCGCCGACACCGGCACTCCGTAGAACCCAGCCAGCTCGGACAGTTGATGCACGCTGATCATGCGGTCGCCGCGTTCGTAGGAACCGACCGCGGCGGTCTTCCAGCGGCCCCGCGACTTCTGTTCCACCCCCTGTAGCGACAGACCCTGCTGGATCCGAATAGCTCGCAGGCGGGCGCCCACTGCCTTCGCATACTCCCGGCTCATCCGACACACCCCCAGCCGTCTCGCCCGAGCATCCCTGCGCCGGCACGGTTCGCCGGCGCGGCTGCGCCCACGAACCGGAGGGCACCTTCTCGGCATGCTCACACTAACGTAACGTCGCCAAAGTGAGACTCACGCGCGAACGCGCGCAATGTCACTGATCGGTTACGCTTCTGCACGAAATAGCGCGCTCAGACTTCATTGAGCAGTCGGCCAACGACAGATTACGCTTGATCGTAGCTTCTTGAGCGCTTTACGTAAGATCCCTTTCACGTCCCGACCGAAACCACTCCACACAGCGATGCCCGTGAATCGCGCGCTGTAACCGCCTCGACTACCAAGAGCCGAGGATCCGAACACCGTATGTCACGGTTATGCCAACGGCGTAACTGTGAGTCGCCTGCGACCGAGCAGTCAACCGGGCGGTGGTGTGACCGTGACGGCCTAGCGGGACTGGCGGCGGAAGGCACCCCGGCGCCGCGACGCCGCCGGCCGACCGGCCAGGCGAGCGGCGAGCTCACGGATCGCGAGCCGGGCCGGGGAGGCGGGGGCGATGTCACGCAGCAACTGGCCGGCGACCTGGGCGGCGTCCAGCCCGGCGAGGTCGTAGGGCACCAGCGCGACCGGCTCGCTGCCGGTGTGCCGCAGGATCGCCCGGCTCACCTCACGGGCCGGCTCGCCACCCACCACCGAGGCGCGTAGCCGGTTGACCACGATCAGCGGCTCGACGGACGGCACACTCTCCCGCAGATCCGCCAGACCCCGGACGAAACGGACCAGACCCACCGGCTCCGCCGAGGCGACCGCGAGCACGATGTCCGCCGCCTCCAGGACCGCGAGGGTCGCGCCGTTACGCCGCGGGGCCGCCGTGTCGAACGACAGCTCCTCGTCGCTTTCCAGGCAGAAGCCGCAGTCGACGACGATGTACGCCGACAGCCGCCGGGCCAGCGCCAGGACCGTCTCCATCGACGCCGGGCGCAGCTCCGGCCAGCGTGACGGACGGGAGATCCCCGGCAGCACCCGCAGCCCGTCACCGAGATCACGACACAGCATGGCCAGACGCGGCACGTCCAACAGGCCCTGGTTGGCCGAACGAGCCGCGGCGGCAAGCCCCGGCGCCTCCTCCAGCAGGCCCACCAGCTGGCCGATCGCACCCCCGTAGGAGTCGGCGTCGACCAGCAGGGTCGAGATCCCGAGCGCGGCGATCTCCGCGGCCAGGCACAGCGCGAGGGTCGTGCGACCCGGCGCACCCGCCGGACCCCACACCGCGATCACCCGCCCGGCACCGACCTCGGGCACGTCCGCGGCGTCCCCGCCGACGCCGAACGGGGCGAGTTGACCGAAGCCGGGCAGCGCCTCGCTGTAACCACTCGGCCAGCCGGGGGCCGCGGTGGAACCGTTGCCGACCCCCGGATGCGTCGCCAGCGCCCGGGACGCCTCGACCACGGCGCCGGCGACCACCTCGGCGGTCGCATCGGCGGGAATGACCGCGGCGACGCCGAGCTGGCGCAACCGGCGGTCCGCGTCCTCGTCCCCGGGGGCGATCAGACCGACGACGGCGATCCCGGCGATGGCCAGGCGGGTCAGCGCGTCCCGGTCCAGCCTGCGCAGGTCGGCGGACAACAGGGCGGCGCGGGCCGCTCCGGTGGTCGCCGCGGCCAGCAGATCCGGCAGGTCGACGCAGCGGCGGACCACCGTCACCCCGAGATCGCGCCGGTCGAACGCCGACACGAGCCCCGCCTCCACATCGGAGTCGGTCACCGCGGTCAGGATCGGCAGGCTCACCGCCCGAACCCCGCGGTGGTGGTCGGCCCGGACGCGCCGACGCCACCGCTGGCATCGCGTTCCAGCTTCACGACATCGACCCGCTCGCTCTGCGACGCCGCCACCGCCCCGATCGCCCCGTCGATCGGCACCCGCAGGGTGATCGACCGGTCGCCGCTGGCCAGCTTCTCCATCTCGACGAACTCGACGTCGTGCAGCGCGAGCGTCTCGGCACCGGCACCCACCGCCGGCGCGGCCGTGCCGTTCGTACCGTTCGTGCCGGTGGCGTCGCCGCCGGACGTGGCGGCCGGGGTTCCGCCCGCCGCGGCCGCCCCGGCCTGGAAGACGTAGATGTCCACGTGATCACCGGACTCGAGCGCCGGCAGCCGACCGGCCTTGACGATGACGGGCACCAGCCGGGTCGCCGGCCGGTCACGCCCGGCGAAGTCGCCACCACTGACGAACTCGCCGGCGTTCACCGGACGGGCGAGCGTCGCGCCGGTCAGGTCGCTCACCCGGGCACCCGGGTAGTACCGGCCGGATGTGGTCCCGTCCAGCCGCGCGGACACCGTGCCAAGGTCGCCGGCGACGACGACGTGCCCCGCGGGAAGATCACCGCGGGCCACCACCCACTGCCGGGACGAGTCCGCCGTGGCGAACAGCCGCGCACCGACCACCACCGAGACGAGCACGAGCAGCACGCCCACGAGCAGCCGGGAATCCCGCCAGCGCCGTCGCGTGATCCGCCGCGCCGGGGGCGAGGCGGGCGGCGCGGACACCTCGGGACGGACCGCCGCGGCAAGCTCGGTCACCGGGAGACCTCCCTTTCTCCTGGCTGACCCGCCAGCGCTGGAACGCACCCTCCGGTCGCAGAGCGTACGTGGTCTAACAGCTCGAACCTAGTCATACCGGTGAGCTCGGTGGCCGCACAGCACCGCATCCCACCACATCCGACCACCCAGCGCAGCATCAGGCCACGCAACGTCAGAACTGCCCCACATCCCGACGTGTCCGGATGTCGCTCCCACCCGTTGGACGCGCAGGTCACCCCGGTCGATGCGCACCCATGCGACGCACATAGTGGCCACAATGCGGTCACGGCTGGGACTGGGGTCGCGACTGGGGCTGGGGCTGGCGGCCGGACCGCGGCCCTCGACCCGTCCAGCCAACGATCCCAGTCGAGGCGGTCGAGGGCGAGCGTGAGCTTTCGGGCGTGACTGGGCGCAGTTATCCACAACCTGAAGCATCTGCAGACGATGAACAGTGGAAACTCTGATACACACGTGAGGAGAGACATCCGGTCTCAGGAGGAGGACCCGATGAACGACCGCTTCCTTCAACTCAACGACGTGGCCGAGATCCTCAACATCTCCTCCAGCCAGACCTACGCACTCGTCCGCTCCGGTGAGCTGCCCGCGATCAAGATCGGCGGGCGTGGTCAGTGGCGGGTCGAACGCGCCGAGCTCGAGGGCTACATCCAGCGCGCCTACGAGCAGACCCGGGCGTTCGTGGCGGCCAACCCGATGACCCGCGGCGAGAGCATCCCCGAGGACTGAACCCCAGGAGCCGAACGCCGAGAACCGAACACCGGCCCGTACCCGGCCGACGTCCCACGGGCATCCGAGCCGGTGGCGCCAGGGCGTGTCCAGTCGGTGGTGCCAGGCGTCCGACCAGGGGTTTCAGGGGATGCGGCGGATGTAGGCGAGGGCGTTCAGCGGCAGTGTCCAACCCGAACGGATCTGCCCACGGCGCGCGAACTCGCCCACGGCGTGCTCGGCGACCTCGAGAAAGTCGGCCCCCACCCGGACGGGCGTGCCGTGCAGCGTCGTCCCGTCCACGAACCGCAGCGTGCAGGTGGACCTGTCCCGCACCAGTCCCCGCAGGACGTAGCGCAGGTCAAGCTTGGCGCCCAGGGGTCCCTCATGCCCGGGGGCGGCGGAGATGACCGACAGGTTCTCGACGGCGAGCAGCGCGCGCATCGGCACCAGCGCCTCCGTCGCCCCCGGTTCGGCCAGCAGCAGCCAGTCCATCCCGAGCGCCGCGAGCGTGCCGTGCAGGCTCTCCCCCGCGTGCTGACCGCCGAGCACCCGCAGGCGGGTCGGGTAGCCCACCACCGGCCGCATCCGGTCGATCATTCGCAGGTAGCCGGCCTCACGGCGGCTGCGGTCTGCGAGTTCGGAGGCGAGTTCCGCCGCCTCGTTCGCCTCCCACTGCAGCTCGAGATCGGCGAACAGGTCCTCCCAACGCATCGGATCTCCTTCGTTCGGCGTCTCATCCAACACATCTCGCGACAACCCAGCCTGCCTGACTTCACCCGGCCCACCCGGCCCGTCGGGCCTGGCCGGCCCGTCGGACGGCCCAGCCGCGCACAGTTTTCGGAGGCAACCGGGATTGACAGTCGCACGAAAGAGGGTTACACAACCAAACAGAGGCAAACGAAGAGTTTCGATACCATCCGCGAGACAGCACACCCGACAGACAGCACCTCGACGGTCACCACCGCGACGGGCCACGCACCAACGGACAGGGGATTCGATCATGGGCACGGGACGAGTGCGGCGCACGTCGGCGCGACTCGTCGGCGCGGTTGGCGCGATCGTCGTGGCGACCACCCTGATCGCCTTCGGACCACGCGCCGCCGATCTTCCCGCCAGCTTCCACGACCTGCCGGACTGGTTCACCGCCGCACCCGAGCAGGGGCTGGTCACGATCATCGCCGCGGTGGCGTGGCTGTGCCTGCTGTGGCTGTGCCTGGGCGTGCTGCTCGCCGCGGCGGCGGCCATCCCCGGCGGCCTCGGCCGGCTCTCGGGCGCGCTCGCGCGCCTCGTGCTGCCACGGGCGATGCGCCGACTCGTCGAGGTCAGCCTGGGCGTCACCCTCGTCGCCGGGATCGGACCGGTGATGACCGCCCTGCCCGCGATGGCCAACCCCGTGGTCCCGGCCAACCCCGGGGCTGGCGTCACCGCGGCGGCCTGGCCCGACCTCGACCGGCAGACCGCCTCCCGCACACCGCTGACGGCCGACCTGTCCCGTCCCAGCATGTCCGCCACCCCGGCACTCCCACCGGCCATGCCGGCTCACTCCGGCGATGCGGCGGTGGGTCCCAGCCCGACGCTGTCGGTTCCCGGCGTGGACGTGCCGATTCCGATCATCGACCTGCGTGAGACGGCCCCGGCCCCGACGACGGCCGCGTCGACACCGGCCGCGTCGACACCGGCCGCGTCGACACCGGCCGCGTCCGCACCCACCGAATCTCCGGAGGCCGCCCGCGGCGGTGTTCCGGTGCACACCGCCCCTGACCCCGGCGTGTCCGTCCCGCTCACACCCGCCCGCGTCTCGGCGGACTGGCCCGACCTCGGCCGGCCCAGCGCCGCGGCACCGCGAGCGGCCGCTCCGTCGACGACACCGCCCGGCCCGGCCCCTGCCGGCGGTACCTCGTCCGCCGCGGCCCCTGCCCCGGCCGCACGTACCACCCACGCACCCAGTCCTGCGCCCGGTGCCGACAGCGCACCGGGCGCAGGCACCGCCGCGGCGCCCCCGTCCAGGGCGGCGTCGGCGGCCCCGAACGACCCGCTTGTTCCGTCCGCGCACCGTGGCACGGGTGTACCCGTGGCCGGCGCGGCGGGCAGCGGCCAGCCGGGCGAGGAGCTCGTCGTCCGACGTGGCGACACGCTGTGGTCCATCGCGGCCCGTGCCCTCGGCCCCGACGCCACCACCGATCAGATCGCCGCCGAATGGCCCCGCTGGTGGGCCGCCAACCTGGGCGTCATCGGCCATGACCCCAATGTGATCCTTCCCGGCCAACGCCTCACACCACCCACCGGGCCCTGACCCCGCCCGCCGTCCACCGGAGCCAGCCGTGAACGCAGTCTGTGCCCTGCCCCATCCGCGACGATCCACGGCCGACCCCGGCCTGCGGCTGTTGCCCGTCACCGCCTGCGATCCGCCGTTCGACGGCGAGCCCGGGTCGCGCCCCGCCGGACCCCACCCGGCCGGGCCGGCCCACGCCGCGTCCCGCACGCCGATCGACCGCACGCCGCGGCGGCTGCCCATGCCCGACCTGCTCTTCACCGAATGCGGCCGGCCATCCCCGCGCTCCCCCGGCCCCGGCACCGGCACCGCCGCGACCACGACAGCGGCCGGCCCTTCCACCAGCCGACCCGGCGATGGCGGCCGGCCCAGCGAGGGCAGCCGAACCACCAACGGCAGCCGGTCCGCCAACGGCGTAACCACGTCCGGCAGGGCTACCACCAGGGGCACGGCCACCGGCAGGTCCGCTTCGACCAGGTCCACCTCGACCAGGACCGGTGCGACCAGGACCGGTGCGGCCACAGCCAGGACAGCCAGGGGGGTGACGGCCCATGGCGCCACCGCCCGCGCCGCCATGGCGGGCAACGCCCCGGCCGCGGGCGTCGGTGCCGTGGCGGACCAGCGCGCCGGCGAGGCCGAGCCGTCGCTGTCACCCCGGGTCGCGGCAGTGATCGTTGTTCGGGCGATCGTCGAGGCGCTGGCCGGTGCACGGCCGGTTTCGCACCTCGCCCGCTGGACGACCCCGCGGCTGCTCCACGATCTGGAGCGCACCGCCGCCCAGATCACCGACCGGCATCGCGGCCTGGTGCGTAGCGTCCGGGTCAGCGAGCCACGACCCGGTGTGGCCGAGGTGTCCGCGGTCATCAGCCGCGGCGCCCGGGCCGGTGCCCTGGCCCTGCGCATGGAGTCCACAGACGGCCGGTGGCGGGTCACCACCCTTCAGGTGGGCTGACCTCCGGCCGCCCCTGGCCGTGACCGGGTTCCGCGACCGGCCCCGCCTGGAGCCGGCGGTCAGTGACAGGTGAGCCGAGGGAGCGACTTGATGGCGATCCCTCGGTCCCTGAGGCGTCCAGGGCCAGGCCAGGCCCAGGCGGGGCTACTCGGCGGTGTCGGCGTTGCGCCGGGACGGGTCGCCGTGGCAGCGCTTGTACTTGCGGCCGGAGCCGCAGGGGCAGGGGGCGTTGCGGGCCGGGCGGGCGTTGGCGCCGGTGGACGAGTCCGAGTCGCCGCCGGCCGTCCGGCCTGGCCCGCCGCGGCCGCCGGGGCCGAGGGTGGTCGCACCGTTGTCGAGGACGGTGACCGGACCGGAGCCGCCGTCGACCGAGGGGGCGGTGTAGCGCAGCCCACCGGTGGGACGGCGCGGCTCGAGACCCTTGACGAACACCGGCGGCGGGGTGGGCTGTGCGGGCTGCTCCGGGGCGGGTCGTTCACCGACCGCCGCCAGGTCGCCTGCCTGGGGACCGCTCCCGTCGGGCACGACCGTGGGTGGCGCGGGCAGGACGGCGGCACCGGCGGGCCCGGCCACGGGCTCGCCCGGCTGCTCCACCACCTCGGTGGCCTCGGGCTCCTGGCCCGCGACCTGAACCTCGACGTTGAACAGAAGGCGGACGGACTCCTCCTTGATGCCTTCCATCATCGTCTGGAACATGTCGAAGCCTTCGCGCTGGTACTCGACCAGTGGGTCGCGCTGCCCCATCGCCCGCAGGCCGATGCCCTCCTGGAGGTAGTCCATCTCGTAGAGGTGCTCACGCCACTTGCGGTCAAGGACGGCGAGCACGACCCGACGTTCGAGTTCGCGCATGACCGGCTCGTCGTCGGGTGTGTCGCCGAGGTCGAGTTCGCGCCGGTCGTAGGCCTCCTGCGCGTCGGCCTGGACGTCCTCCAACAGGTGGTCGGAGCTCAGACCGTCACGGTCGTCGACCTCGGGAGCCTCCACACCGACCGGGTAGAGCTGGCCGAGCGCCGTCCACAGGGTGGCGAGGTCCCACTCCTCGGGGAAACCGTCCGCGGTGGCGCCGCGAACGTAGCCCTCGATGGTGTCATCGACGAAGTGGCGGACCTGCTCGTGCAGGTCGGCGCCGTCGAGGACCTTGCGCCGCTCCTCGTAGATGACGGTGCGCTGCTTGTTCATGACCTCGTCGTACTTGAGGACGTTCTTGCGGATCTCGAAGTTCTGGCCCTCGACCTGGGTCTGGGCCGACCGGATCGCCCTGGTCACGATCTTCGATTCGATCGGGACGTCCTCGGGGATGTTGAGGCGGTCCATGATGCCCTCGACGGCGGCGGCGTTGAACAGCCGCATGAGGTCATCGCCGAGGGAGAGGTAGAACCGCGACTCACCGTTGTCGCCCTGCCGGCCGGCACGCCCGCGCAGCTGGTTGTCGATGCGGCGCGACTCGTGCCGTTCGGTGCCAAGGACGTACAGGCCGCCGGCGGCGGCCACCTCCTCGTGCTCGCTCTTCACCGACTGGCGGGCCTTCTCCAGCGCCTCCTGCCAGGCGGCCTCGTAGTCGTCCGGCGTCTCGATCGGCGACAGGCCGCGCTGACGCAACTCGGCCTGGGCGAGAAACTCCGGGTTGCCGCCGAGCATGATGTCCGTGCCTCGGCCAGCCATGTTCGTCGCCACCGTGACCGCGCCCTTGCGGCCGGCCTCGGCGATGATGCTCGCCTCCCGCTCGTGGTGCTTGGCGTTGAGCACCTCATGCGGCACACCGCGCTTGTCCAGCTGCTTGGACAGGTACTCGGACTTCTCCACGCTGGTCGTGCCGACCAGGACCGGCTGGCCCTTCTCGTGGCGCTCGGCGATGTCCTCGACGACGGCGTCGAACTTGGCGATCTCGGTCTTGTAGACGACGTCCGCCTGGTCGATGCGGACCATCGGCTTGTGCGTGGGAATCTGGACGACGCCCAGGTTGTAGATCTGCTGGAACTCGGCCGCCTCTGTCATGGCGGTACCGGTCATCCCGGAGAGCTTGTCGTAGAGCCGGAAGTAGTTCTGCAGCGTGATCGTCGCGAGGGTCTGGTTCTCCTGCTTGATCTCGACCTTTTCCTTGGCCTCGATCGCCTGGTGCATTCCCTCGCTGTAGCGGCGGCCGTGCAGGACACGCCCGGTGAACTCGTCCACGATCAGGACCTCACCGTCGGTGACGATGTAGTCCTTGTCGCGCTTGTAGAGCTCCTTGGCCTTGAGCGAGTTGTTCAGATAGCCGACCAGCGGGGTGTTCACCGACTCGTAGAGGTTCTCGATGCCGAGCTGGTCCTCGACCTTCTCGACACCGGACTCGGTGATGGCGACGGTCCGTTTGCCCTCCTCGACCTCGTAGTCGACGTCCCGCTCGAGCAGCGGGGAGATCCGGGCGAACTCGGTGTACCACCGGGTCGGATGGTCGGCCGGGCCACTGATGATCAGCGGAGTACGGGCCTCGTCGATGAGGATCGAGTCGACCTCGTCGACGACGGCGAAGTTGTGGCCGCGCTGCACGAGTTCGTCGGCGCTCCAGGCCATGTTGTCGCGCAGATAGTCGAAGCCGAACTCGTTGTTCGTGCCATAGGTGATGTCACACGCGTACTGGGCGCGTCGGACACCGGGCGACATCTGCGGATGAATGATCCCGATACTGAGCCCGAGGAAGCGGTGCACACGGCCCATGTTCTCGGCGTCGCGCTGCGCGAGGTAGTCGTTCACGGTGATGATGTGCACGCCCTTGCCCGCCAGGGCGTTCAGATAGGACGGCAGCGTGGAGACCAGCGTCTTACCCTCACCGGTCTTCATCTCGGCGATGTTGCCGAGATGAAGCGCCGCGCCACCCATGATCTGCACATCGAAGTGACGCTGGCCCAGCGTGCGCCGAGCGGCCTCGCGCACCGCGGCGAAGGCCTCCGGCAGCAGGTCGTCCAGGGTGTCGTCACCCTCGGTGAGGCGCTGGCGGAACTCGTCGGTCATGCCGCGCAGCTCACCGTCGGACAGCCCGGTGAAGTCATCCTCGATCAGATTGACCTGCTCGGCGATCGCCTTGAGCTTGCGCAGAAGCCGGCCCTCACCGGCACGCAAGATCTTCTCTAGAACCACGGGCGAAACTCCTCCGGCAGGCATGTCGGCGACGTCACCGACGACACGATGCTAGCCCCTGAACCGACGCCTACATCCGACCATCGGATGCGGTTCCCGTAACGGCGCTCGCGGCGGACCAACGAAGGACGGGAGGACCGCTGATCAACCGGTTCCCAACTGGTTTACGGCCGGTTCCCGACGCGCACTCCGACCCGGGCCGCGAACCCCGCCAACCCGAGCCGCGAACCCCGCCGTGGCCCGAGCGCGGGCGCGACGCACAGCCGACTCACACCCTTCCTCCCACCCAACGATCGACGGGCCCGCCGGGTGCCCGCCGAACCCGTTCACCACCGCGGGACGTAGAACTGTGGCCATGCCCTCTCTCGAACCGGCGGAGATCACCGCCGGCCGCCTGCACCTGCGCCCCTGGCAGCCCTACGACATCGACGCCGTGTACGAGGCCTGCCAGGATCCGCAGATCGCCCGGTGGACCCGCCTGCCGCGGCCCTACCGACGGGCGGACGCCGAGTCCTTCGTCCGCGACCTGGCCCCCACCGCCTGGGCCGAGGGGACCGGCACCCCGTTCGCGGTGGTGGACGCGACGACGGAACGCCTGCTCGCGTCGATCTCGCTCATGGACATCTCCACGTCCGGGGAGGCCGAAATCGGCTACTGGTGCGCGGAGCACGCCCGCGGCCAGGGCGTGATCTCGCAGGCGGTGACGACCGTCACCCGCTGGGGCTTCGCGATGCTGGACCTGGCGCGGATCGAGTGGCGCGCCGCCGTCGGCAACGACGCCTCCCGACGGGTGGCCCAGCGCACCGGCTTCGTCCTGGAGGGGACGCTGCGCCAGGCCCTGGTGGTCGACGGCGGCCGGCGGGTCGACTGCTGGGTCGGCTCCCGGCTGCCCACCGACCCGCCACCGCGGTCCGAGCTCAGGTGATCTCGAGCAGTTTCTCCCGCACCGCGTAGACCACGGCTTCCATCCGGGAGTGCAGCTGCAGCTTCTCGAGGATGTTGCGGATGTGGTTCTTCACGGTGTTCTCGCTGATGAACAGCTGTTTGGCGATGTCCCGGTTGTTCATCCCCTTGGCGACGAGCCGCAGCACCTCCATCTCCCGCTCGGTGAGCCGGGGGGTGGGTAGCTGCGGCCGGTCATCCTTGTTCTTGATCATGGCCGCGAACTCGCTGAGCAGCTTGGACGCCATCGACGGGCTGATCAGGCTCTGCCCGCCGTAGACCGCGCGGATGTCCGCCGCCACCTCGTCGATCGAGATCTCCTTCAGCAGGTAGCCCATGGCGCCCGCCTTGATCGCGTCGTAGAGGTCCGCCTCCTCATCGCTGATCGTCAGCATCACGATCTTGGCGCTGGGCACCGACTCCTTGATCGCGCTCGTGGCGTCGATCCCACCTCGACGGGGCATCCGGACATCCATCAGGACGATGTCCGGCGCGGTTTCCTTGGCCATGGTCACGGCCTCGCTGCCGTCAGCGGCCTCGCCCACGACCTCGATGTCGACCTCCTGGCCCAGCACCATCTCCAGCCCACGGCGGAACAGCGCGTGGTCGTCGACGATGAGCACCCGGATGGGGTTGGCCCCCGATGGCGTCGGGGCCACCTCCTCGGAGCGCGGCTCCTCCACCGTCATGTGACCTCCCTGAGACCGTTGCTACCCCGACCCGTGCCGCTGCTGGCGACCGCACAGGGCAGCGGCAGCAGCGGCACGGTCATGTACTTCGACACGCGAGGCAAATGGTCCCACGTCAGCCGGTGGACGTGACCTGCAGATCGGCTAAAGAGCCGCGGAGCTCGCGTAGGCGTCGTGTTCCCGGGCCGCCTCACCGGTCTGCGACCGGCTGTGGGACAGCGCCGCCTCCAGCTCACTCGAACCGGTCAGCCGGATGACCCCGTAGTCGTAGCCAACCCGCCGGTAGACCACGCTGGGCAGGCCGGATTCGGCATCCAGGAACAGGTAGAAGTCGTGCCCGACGAGCTCCATGTTCGACAGGGCGTCCTCCAGCGTCATCGGGTCCGCCTCGTGCGTCTTCTCCCGGACGACAAGGGGGGCCTGTTCGGGTGACTCCGCCTGGTCGGCCTGCTGGCGGACCGCGTTGACCTGCTCGACGGAGGCCGCGACCACAGGACGGGCCGCCGCCGGCCCCGTCGCCGGGCGCCGCTCGTCGGGGGTGTGGTGGCCACCCGGCGCGAACGAGCCGTCGAGGGGCATCAGGCTTTCCAGCGGTACCGCGGTGATCCCGGCCGGCTTGCTTCCGGCGTGGTTGGAGTGGTGGCGGACCCGGCGGTCAGCGGCGCGTCGCAGCCGTTCGGCCAGCTTGTTCGCGGCAAGGTCAAGAGCGGCGTAGCAGTCGTCGGCGGCGGCCTCGGCCCGGATCACCGGCCCCCGCGAGTAGACGGTGAGCTCCACCCGGTCGCAGACGTCAGCCAGGCGCGGGTTGCGCTCCTTCGACAGTTCGACATCCACCCGGATGATGTGGGAGTCCAGCCGCTCAAGCTTGGCGAGTTTGGCCTCGACGTGCTTGCGGAACCGTTCCGGTACCGCGGTGTGCCTGCCCTTGACCACGATGTCCACGCGATCCACCTCCCGTTCAAGTGTCCGGCCACCTGACCTGCGTTCGCAGCCGGCCCAGGTGCCGGTGATCTCATCGCGCCCGCTCGTGCCCCCGTACCTGCTCCCGTGCCTGGCCGGGATGCTCGAGGGGCGCCCTGTCCACTCTGGTAACACCTTTCTGTCGTGCCGTTGCGCCGGTCGCGGCGGTCCGCGGATGGTTGCCCGCGATCGGCTCCTTCCCCACTGCGCCGGCCCTACTCCGATCGCACGCCCAGCATCCGCACGACTGATGCGCTATTCCGTTCGCCGTGCCCGGGCGAGCACTGCCCGACCTGAGCGTCTCGTGCGCACGCGTCCGCGGGGCGCGTACCGGTAGTTTCACCCGGACGGGCCATCCAGCCCCGCCAAGCCGACCTCTGCGCGCGTCGCCGCCGCCCCCAGCCGCCGGGCGGGTGTGGCGGCGCCTGTACGTCGCCGGGGGGTGGCCGCCACGAACACGGCCGCGTACGGGTGCAACGCGCCCTCGCGCAGCGCGCGAGCGGCCTCGCTCACAGTGGCGCCGGTGGTCACCACGTCATCGACGATGAGCAGCCGTGGACCCCCTGGCCCGGCTGCCTCCAGCGTCGCCGCCCGGGCCCGCAGCGCGAACGCGCCCGCGAGGTTGTCCGCCCGAGCCTGGATGCCCAGACCGGCCTGATCGGCCAGCCGCCGCACCGGGTGCAGCACCGGTGCCACCCGGACCCGGTAGCCCCGGCCGCGGAGCACCACCGCCGCCGCGGCGCACAGCATCTGGACATGATCGAAACCTCGACGCCGCCGAGCCGCCGCCGACGACGGCACCGGGACCAGCACCACCGCCGGACCAGGCCGGGCGTGAACGATCACCCGGGCGAGCGCGGCCCCCAGCGGACGGGCGAGATCCGTTCTGCGCCGCTCCTTGTAGGCCACCAGCAGCGCTCGGACCTGAGCGCCGTACCGGGCCGCCCCCCGGCACGGCGGCCGCCCCCGCCGCCCGCCCGGGCGGGGGGCGGGCGCCCCCGGCCCCGGCG
>NZ_JALKFW010000175.1:0-31637 GCF_023243055.1 Frankia sp. AgPm24
GAGGAGGAAGTCGGCGGGGGAGCGGGGTGGGCGGGGGGTGGTGGGGGCGGCGGGGTGACCGATGCCGACGGTGCCCACGGGGATCCAGGTGTCGGGGAGGTCCAGGGTGCGGGTGACGACCTCGGCGCAGAACAGGGTGGAGGACACCCAGCAGGAGCCGAGTCCCTCGGTGGCGAGGGCGACGAGGAGGTTCTGCACGCCGGCGCCGACGGCGACGGTGAACATGCGCTCCTCGGCGCGGGCCCGTCGCTCGTCGGGGTAGGGGTGCGCGTCGTCCAGCACCATGATCGGGATGATCAGTTGGGGGGCGCGGCGCAGGACGTCCCCGCGCTGGAGGCGGCGGGCGATCCGCGCGTCGTCGAAACCGTCCCGACGCAGATCCTGGGCCCAGGCGTCGGCCATCGCGTCGAGCAGGGCGGTGCGGCGTTCGCTGACCAGGACGAAACGCCAGGGGGTGGTGTGGTGGGGGGCGGGGGCGGTCAGGGCGGCGGCCACGGCCCGTTCGACGGCGGCGGGGTCGACGGGGGCGGCGCTGAACTCGCGGACCGTGCGGCGCTCGGTCAGGGCGGCGCGGCGGGCCTCCAGGGTGCCGAGGCGGAACATGTCCTCGTCGCTGGGGCGCACGAGGGCCCGGGCGCCCGTGCCGTCCTCGGGCAGGCGGGCGTAGCCGCGCACGACCGCCACCGGGGTCGCGCCGAGTTTGCCCTTGACCAGGTCGGCGGCGGCGGCGAGTTCGTCGGCCTCGGCGACCTCGGTCATGCCGAGTTCGTTGCCGTAGCCGTCGACCTCGCCGATGTGGCTGCGCAGGGCGGACATCCCGGCGACGCCGATGGCGAGGTCGGTCAGGCCGCGGCGCCAGGGACGTCCGGCGGTGTCGGTGATGACGACCGCGACGTCCACGCCGAGCCGGTCGGCGAGGCCGGCGCGCAACCGGGCGGCGCTGGCGTCCGGGTCCAGGGGGAGCAGGGCCAGCCAGTCGCCGGACACGTTCGACGCGTCCACCCCGGCGCTCGCGAGCACCAGACCGTGGCGGGTCTCGACGATGCGGGTGGGTCCGCGGCTGGCCACCTCGCGTACCGATTCGGCGTCGATCGCGGCCTGTCGGGCCGCCTCCCGGTCGACCCCGGCGGGCACCAGTCGCCCCTCCGCCTTGGAGACGATCTTGGATGTGACGACCAGGACGTCTCCGTCGGCCAGCGGACGATCGCCCGCCGTGACCGCCACCGTGACCGCCTCGGCCAGATCGGTGCCGGGCAGGATCTCCCCGAACCCGGCCAGCCCGTGGATCTCCAGAGCCGCACTCGGCGGCCCACCGTGTCCCGTCCCCGCCACGACACCGTCGGACGCCACACCGTCGGACGCCACGGTCCCGGAGGTCGCGAGGTCGGCGAGGTCAGACACCGGCGAGGTCCAACGCGGTGCCGACGATCGCGGCGGTCTCCGTCAGATCCGTCATGAACAGTGGACGGGAGACCACGGTGGCCCCGGGCACGACCGTGTCGGCGTCCGCGGTGTCCACCACCCACCCGTCCAACAGCCCTGCTGTCCCCACGGCGCCACCAGCACCGTCCGTGCCACCAGCACCAGCACCAGCGGATGGGGCGCCAGCGCGGCCTCGTCCGCCGTAGTGCCGGCCGACGGCCTGGGCGGACGTCTCGACGCCGATCGCGGCCAGGCAGGCGTCGGCCATGCCACGTACCGCGGCTCCACCGATGATCGGTGAGATGCCGACCACCGGGGCCGAGGTCGCGGCGAGGGCGTCGCGAATGCCGGGCACGGCCAGGATCGTGCCGATCGACACGACCGGGTTGGACGGGGGCAGCAGCACCACGTCGGCGTCGGCGATGGCGTCCAGCACGCCGGGGGCGGGTGTCGCCCGCTCGGCGCCGAGCGCGACGATCGACCGCGCCGGCACCCCGGCCCGCATCCGCAGCCACCACTCCTGGAAGTGCACCGCGCGCTGACCCTGCTCATCCTCGAGGACGACGTGGGTCTCGACCCGCTGGTCGCACATCGGCAGCAGGCGCACGCCGGGCTTCCAGCGCACGCACAGGGCGGCGACGACGTCGGACAGCGGATGGCCGGCGTCGAGCATCTGGGTGCGGACCAGGTGGGTGGCGAGGTCCCGGTCACCGAGGCCGAACCAGGCCGGGCCGACCCCGTAGGCGGCGAGTTCCTCGGCGACGACGAACGACTCGTCCTCGCGACCCCAGCCGCGTTCGGCGGAGATGCCGCCGCCCAGGGTGTACATGACCGTGTCGAGGTCGGGGCAGATGCGCAGACCATGCAGGGTGATGTCGTCACCGGTGTTGCCGATCACCGTGATGTCGGCGTCGGGCAGGGCGGCCTGCACACCGAGCAGGAAGCGGGAGCCACCGATCCCGCCGGCCAGAGCTGTCACCTTCACAACCGGTGATCCTGGCATCCCGGCGCCGCCGGTGCGTCACGCGGATCGGTCCGCGCTCACCCGAGGCGGGCGCGGGCGGCGCCACCAGGTCGGATCAGAGCGGGCGGGGCGGGTTCTCCGAGCCGAGGTTCGGCCGGGCGAACAGCGGCGCCACCCAGCCGCTGAACTTCGTTTTGGCTGGTAGCGGGGCGTCCTGGCAGAACGCGGTGAGCAGGAAGTGCACGAGGTGGCTGGTGGGCCGGCTCGGAGCCGGGTTGGCCAGGCCACCCTCGATGGTCGCGACGACCGCGTCGGCGGCCAGTGCCCGATCGGCGGCGGGGACGAAGTCGTGCACGGCGGCGAGGGCGAGTTCGTGCAGCCACGAGTGCAGCCGCTCGTGGTACTCCATGATCGGCTCGGCGTGCGGGGCGCGCTCGGCGACACAGGGGTGCAGAGTGCGCCGACGCTCCACGGAGTCGAGTGCGAGGAACAGGCGCTCGGCCGGGTCGCCGGGCAGAGCGGCGATCCGCTCGACCTCGACGTCGAGCAGACGGTTCAGCACCGCGGCGAACGCGTGGTCCTTCGAGCGGAAGTACCAGTACACGCTGCCGGGTTCGATGCCCGCGGAACGGGCGATCTCCGCGATGGAGGTAGCCGCGAAGCCCCGGGCCAGGAACTGCTCTTCGGCCACTGCGAGCAACGCGTCGATCCGCTCCTCGCGGGGGACGTCCTGGCGATTTCGTGGCACCCGGTCAGCGTAGCGACTTTGGGCCGCGCAGCCGAGAGATTCGGATCAGCGCACAACCGGCTCCGCTGCGATACCCAGCTGCCGGAATTCACACACCTGCCAGATTTGTGCGTGAGGTAAATCACTTTTTATGTGGCAATTGCCCGGCTTGATCGTGCGATTCGCGGATTTTCGCAGGTGGTGGACCCCGGCTGTGGCCGAACGGGTCGGGTGAATGCGGCGTTCGGGGGGATGAGCCCCCTGTGGCCACGGCCCGGCCGGCATGTTCGCCGGCCGGATGTGGCATCTGTCACCCGACATCTCTTGATTCGGCTTAGAGAGCGCAGTGAGATGAGCCTGAGCTCTCCACGTCGCTGGAAGGACCGTCATGTCCGAGATCAGGACCACCAAGAGCCTCGAAGCCCTGTCCGCCTCGCTCAACCGCGCGCTTGCCGGAGCGCGGGCCCCCCAGGTCGTCGCCGCGCACCGGGCTCAGCGGCGCAGTACGGCGGCGACCCCGCTTCAGGGGGACGATGCCCGCCTGCGCCGCGCCCGGGAGGCCACCGCCACGCTCGCCGCCCGCTCCCGGACAAACATGCTGATCGGCACGCTCGATCGGCTCCGCCGTCCGGCCACGGGCTGGCGGGCGAACCAGGTGACCCCACCAGCCTGATCCCACTGCCAGTCTGATCCCACCGCCGGCCTGACCCCGCCGGCCCGCACCCGCCACATCAGCACCCGCGAGACCTGTACCTGCGACATCCGTGCACCTTCGAGACGCCGGTGGCGGCGGACCAGGGTGTCTGCCGACCCGCCGGCGGGCGCCCCGGCCGCTGCCCATCGGGAGCGGAAACCGAGGAAGCCATGACGACCACGGCGGCGACATCCGACGGCGAGAGCGACCTGCCCACGGCGCCGCACCACACGCCGGGCAGGACCATCGCGCCGCCCGAGCCCGTCGCCGCCCCGCCCGGTCGGACCGTCACCCCACCCGGTGGGACGCTCCCCGGGCCGGGGGCCGAGTCCGCCGCGCCGTCGGCGTCGGCGATGCGTCGGGCGCTGCGCCGGGCCCGGGACGGCGCCACTCTGGACGCGGTCGAGGCGGCGGTGCTGCTGGCGGCCCGCGGCGACGATCTCGTCGATCTGTGCGCATCGGCGGGGCGGGTGCGGGACGCGGGGCTGGCCTCGCTGGGACGGCCGGGGGTCGTCACCTACTCGCCGAAGGTGTTCATCCCGCTGACCCGGCTGTGCCGGGACCGCTGCCACTACTGCACGTTCGCCACCGTCCCGCACCGGCTGGACGCGCCGTACCTGTCCCTGGACGAGGTACTCGAGGTCGCCCGGGCCGGGGCGGCGGCGGGCTGCGCCGAGGCGCTGTTCACCCTGGGCGACCGGCCCGAGGATCGTTGGCCCGCGGCCCGCGAGTGGCTCGACTCCCACGGCTATGACTCGACGCTCGGCTACCTGCGCGCCGCCGCCATCGCGGTGCTGGAGGAGACCGGGTTGCTGCCGCATCTGAACCCGGGCGTGCTGAGCTGGACGGAACTGGCCCGGCTCAAGCCGGTGGCGCCGTCCATGGGCATGATGCTGGAGACGACCGCGAGCCGCCTGTGGTCCCAGCCGGGCGGTGCGCACTTCGGCTCGCCGGACAAGGACCCCACGGTGCGGCTGCGCACGCTCACCGACGCCGGGCGGCTGTCGATCCCGTTCACCACGGGTCTGCTGCTCGGGATCGGGGAGACCCGCGCCGAGCGGGCCGAGACCATCTTCGAGCTGCGCGACCAGGCCCGGCGTTACGGCGCGATCCAGGAGGTGATCGTCCAGAACTTCCGGGCCAAGGACGACACCGCCATGCGCGCCGTGCCCGACGTGGGCGCCGCGGAACTGGCCGCCGCCGTGGCGGTGACCCGGCTCGTGCTCGGGCCCGGCCTGCGGGTGCAGGCGCCGCCGAACCTGGTCGACACCGCCGAGTGCGCGCTGCTGCTGTCGGCCGGCATCGACGACTGGGGCGGCGTCTCCCCGGTCACCCCGGACCACGTCAACCCCGAGCGGCCCTGGCCCGACCTGGACGTGCTGCGGGCGGCGACGGCGCAGGCCGGTTTCACCCTGCGACCCCGGCTGACGGTCTATCCGTCCCACCTGGGGCAGCCGTGGATCGACCCGCGCGTGGCCGGGCATGTGGCCGCCCTCGCCGGCCCCGACGGCCTGCTGGCGCAGCCGGTGCGTCCCGTCGGACGGCCCTGGCAGGAGCCCGACGGCGGCCTGGTGGACTCCGGCCGTGTCGACCTGCACACCGAGGTCGACACGGTCGGACGGCACAACGCCGCCCGCGCCGACTTCGACACCGTCTACGGCGACTGGGAGTCGCTGCGTGCCCAGGTCAGCGCCGCCGGGACCGGTGCCGACGGCGTGATCGGCACGGGCCGCCGCGCGACCGACGGCGGTGCGTCCGCGGGTGGTGCGTCCGCGGGTGGTGCGTCCGGGGTGGAGCGTCTTGATCCGGATGTGCGGGCCGCGTTGCGCCACGCCGGCACCGACCCGGCGGGTCTGCGTGACGACGAGGCGCTCACCCTGTTCGGCGCGCGCGGGGCGGCGCTGGAGGAGCTCTGCCTGCTCGCGGACGGCCTTCGCCGGGACGCGGTGGGCGACGACGTCACCTACATCATCAACCGCAACATCAACTTCACCAACGTCTGCTACACCGGCTGCCGGTTCTGCGCGTTCGCGCAACGCCGAGGGGACGCGGACGCCTACACGCTGTCGCTGTCGGAGGTGGCCACCCGGGCCGCGCAGGCGTGGTCGATCGGTGCCACCGAGGTCTGCATGCAGGGCGGGATCGATCCGGATCTGCCCGGGAGCGCCTACTTCGACCTCGCCCGTGAGATCAAGAAGGCCGCGCCCGGTCTGCACCTGCACGCCTACTCGCCGATGGAGGTGCTCAACGGGGTCACCCGAACGGGAATGTCCATCGCAGACTGGCTGACCGCGGCACGCGAGGCGGGCGTCGACTCGGTGCCGGGAACGGCCGCGGAGATCCTCGACGACGAGGTTCGCTGGGTGCTGACCAAGGGCAAGCTGCCGACCGCCAGCTGGGTCGAGGTGATCACCACGGCACACCGGGTGGGCCTGCGTTCGACGGCCACGATGATGTACGGCCACGTCGACACGCCGGCGCACTGGGTCGCCCACCTTCGGCTGTTGCGTTCCATCCAGGACGAGACCGGTGGCTTCACCGAGTTCGTGGCACTGCCGTTCGTCCACCACTCCTCGCCGATCTACCTGGCCGGTGTCGCCCGTCCCGGCCCCACCGTCCAGGAGAACCGGGCGGTGCACGCGATGGCCCGCATCCTGCTGCACCGTTCGATCGACAACATCCAGTGCTCGTGGGTGAAGCTCGGCGTCGACGGCTGCCGCGAGGTCCTGCGCGGTGGGGTCAACGATCTCGGCGGCACGCTGATGGAGGAGACGATCAGCCGGATGGCGGGCTCCCAGCACGGTTCACGCCGCTCGGTGGCCGAACTCGAGGAGCTGGCGGCATCGGCGGGTCGTCCCGCTCGGCAACGGACCACCACCTATGGGCGGGTCCCGGACGAGCGCTTTCACGCTGCCCGAGGAGGCCCCGTCCGAACCATGCTGCCGGTGGTGTCCTGACACCCGCCATGTCTCGGACTGGAAATTACTCTAGGTAGTCAAACGGATTTGAATAGATGACTGGACCGTCTGGCATACATCGAAAGGGGTGATACGTCTGGTCGCAGGTTTGCCCTTTTGGGCATTCTTATCCGGTCCGGTCGCACGCAATAATGCGAACATCGTCGCCATGCCGATTGCGCTCCGTTACTGATCGGGCGGTTGTCCGGACCCGTGGCGATGGTGTGCAGTGACTGTGAGCTATGTTCTCATCGCTGGTTGTAGAAGATGTTGCGCCGGTGGGGTTGACGCGACCGGGTTCGGCGCGTGTAATTACCGGCGTGTCATTCCCCTTGCTGGCGGGATTCGTGCGGTAGAGCGATGCCCTGCCGGTGTGGAACCAGCACCTGCGCGCCGGCGCCCAGGGGGTGGCCGACCGCACCGCGACGGGTCTGGAGGAGTCCCCATGGAGCACACCGACGCGGGCGTCCACACCGTCCTCGCGGACGTCAAGCGTCCCGCTGAGCATGACCCGTTCGGTGATCACTCCGAGCGGGTGCTCGCCGAACGACACACACAGGCCACACCGCAGCCGCGGTCGGTGGTCGCCGGGGTCGGGTCCGCCCGTCCCGGCCTGCCCGTCCAGCCGTCCGGGAGCCATGTCGGCGCCCGCGAGGTCGGTCATCTGCGTTCCGTTGGCGGCGACCACGATGTCGCCGACCGGGCGGACACGGTGGGCACCGCGGTGGGCGTCGACGTCCGGGACACGCTCGAGGTCCGGGAGGAGTCAGGCGTCCGGGAGGCTCTGGATGTCCGGGAGGGCCTGGATGTCCGGGAGGGCCTGGGCGTCCGGGAGGGCCTGGGCGTCCGGGAGGGCGAGGGCGTTCAGGACAACGAGGACGACGTCGAGGACCTGCTCGATGACGCGCCCCTCGACGACCCATCGGGCGATCTTGCCACGGTGATCGACCTTGGCCTGGGCGATCTGCTCGGCGAGGCGATGGAATGGCAGGAGCGTGCCCTGTGCGCCCAGACCGACCCGGAGGCCTTTTTCCCGGAGAAGGGCGGATCGACCCGGGAGGCCAAGCGCATCTGTTCCGGTTGTGAGGTCCGGGCTGAATGCCTGGAATACGCCCTGGAAAACGATGAGCGTTTCGGGATCTGGGGTGGCATGTCCGAACGGGAACGACGCAAGCAGCGGCGCCGAGCAGTCTGACGTCGGGCAGTGGAGGACGTCCGGCGGGGGGTGAACAGCCCGCCGCCGGTGGGTCTGCCGCCGCCCGGCGCACCCCCGAGCACCGTCGCGGTGGTGGCGGTCGTCGTGATCGCGGCCGACCGCGCCGAGACGACCAGGTCCATCCCGTTGGCCGCGCCGTCGGCACTGCCCGGGGCGTCGGGACTGCCCGGGCCGGTGCCGGTGCCGAGGCGGCCGTCCGGCGCCGCTCGGCGGCTCGACGATCAGGTGCTCGACCAGGCAGTCGACCTGCGTGTGGTCGAGGTCCATCTCGGGGCGCAGGCGCCTGCGGCGACCTCCGGGGCGTCGTCGAGCGCGCACCTGGTGCTCTGCCTGCCCGCCGGTACACCCCTGGGCGCGGCGGTCGCCGCCGGCCTCGATCTCGCCGGCGGCCCGCCCCCCGGCGGATTCGTCTGGCTGCTCGACCAGCACACCGTGCCCGCGGCGGACACCCTGCGCACGTTGTTGGCCTACGCCCGGGTCGATCCCGGAGCCGCGGTGCTCGGCCCGAAGCTGCGCCGCGGCGTCGCGGCGCAGCGGTTGCTGGAGGTCGGTGCGAGCGTCGACCGGGCCGGACGACGGCACACCGGCATCCGCGCCAGCACACCCGATCACGGGCAGCACGACGGCGTGCGCGACGTCCTGGCTGTCTCCTGGCGGGGGCTGCTGGCCCGTTCCTGGGCCTGGCGGCGCCTGGACGGACTCGATCCCACCCTCGCGGCCGCCCACGATCTTGACCTGGGCTGGCGGGCCGCCCGCGCCGGGCTTCGCACCGTCGTCGTCCCGATGGCCGTGCTCACCGAACCGATCTCACAGCCGGGCCGCCTCGACCCGAGCCGCGCCGAGCGGGTGGCGGCGCTGCGGATCGGACTCGCCCACACCGCCCTGCCGCTGCTGGCGCCCGCCGTGCTGGCCCTGCTGGGCATGACCCTGCTGCGCGCCCTGCGCCTGCTGGCGCGCGGCCGCGGCCGGCTCGCCGCCCGCGAACTCGCTCTGCCAGCCCTGGTCCTGGGGCGGCCTGGCGCCGTCCTGCGTCTGCGGCGACGTGCGGCCCGCACCCGGACGGTGCCCCAGCGGGCCGTCCGCTCGCTGTTCCCGCGAGGTCTGGTCCACCCGGCCCGTCCACTCCGACGGTCGACCCATCAGGAACCTCCGGCACCCGCGCCGCGGCCCCCCGCCCCGTCGATTCCCGCCCCACGCGCTCCCGCTCCGCCCACCTGGGCCGCTCCGCTGGCCGCACCCGACAGGCCCGGCCCGCGGGCCGCGACCCCGTCTGCCGTCGGCCGTCCCGCCGCGACCCGGCCGGCCGCGCTCCGGCGCACCGCCGCACCGGGTGGTGCCTCGGGGGCCCCGGTGGTTGTTGTCGCGGACGCTTCGGGCGGCCGTTCCGTGGCGGTCCTGGTCGTGTCGCTCGCGGCCGTCGGCCTGGTGGCGATGCGCGCGATGCCGGTGGACGCCCTCGGCGCCGGGCTGCCGATGCCCGCGGACGTGGGCGAGCTGTGGTCGGCGGTGTGGTCAGGGCGACTACCCGGGCCGGACGGGCTGGTCGGACCGTTGGACGGCGGGCAGCCGGTACCACCGATCGTCGCGCTGATCGCCGCGGTCGCCAGCGTCCTGGGCGGCCGGGTGACGGCCGCCAGCTGGCTGCTGCTCGCCCTGGGACCGGCCCTGGCCGGGTGGAGCGCGCACCGGGCACTCGGACGGCTCGAGTGGACGCCAGGCCGGTCCCGTCCACTCGTGCGCTGCGCGCTGGCCGCCGGGTACGCGCTCAACCCGGCGCTGACCGCGGCCGTGCTGGCCGGCCGGGTCGACACCGTCGGGGCGCTCGTCGCGCTCCCACTCGTGCTGGCCCACGCCGACGCCGTCCTGCGCGGACCGGTGGATCCCGGGGAGCCGCACCGGGCCCGTCCGCGTGCCGCGCTCGCACTCGCGGTGAGCCTGACCGCTCTGGTCGTCTGCGCCCCGCCGCTGGCCGCTCCGGCCTGGGTCGTGCTGGTCGCCTGCGTCCTGCTCGTGCGCCCGGCCCGGCTGCCCGACGTGGCCGTGGCACTCGCCGGCTCGGTGATCCCCCTGATCCCCCTGCTGCCGGCGGGCGCGTGGTCGACCCCCGTGACCTCGCTGGCCGCCGTGCCGCGCCCCGCGCTGGGGTCGCTGGCCGGTGCGGGTACCCGACCGACCTCGGTCTACCTGGGCCTGCTGGCCGGATGCCTGTTCTGCTGGCTGATCGGACGTTGGCACGCGACCCCGACGGCCCGCCGAAGCGCCACCACCGGCTGGTGCCTGCTCCTGCTGGGGATGGCCGCGGTGCTGATCACGCCGCGGCTGGCCGCGGGCCGGCGCGTGGGTGCCGCGCAGGCATGGTGGGCCGCACCCCAGTACGGCCTCGTGCTCGCCGCGGCGTTGCTCGCCGCCGCCGCCCTGGCCCTCGACCCGCAGCGGCCACGCCGGGGCCGGATCGCCCGACCGACCGCGGTCGCGATGACCACCCTGATCCTGGCGACCCCGGTCGCCCTCGCCGCGGACCGGCTGGTCAGCGGCACCCGCTGGCGCGGCAGCCCCGCCTCCTGGCTACGTGCCACCGCCGGCGTCGACGACTCGACCGCCGCCGCGGCTGCCGTCAGCACCGATCCTGACCAGGACGTCTCGTCGGGCAGCGGCGCCTCGGGGGTGCTGGCCGCCTGGTCGGGCACCGCGGGCCAGGCGGGCGAGGGCTCCTCGGCCGTGGCCCGCGCGATCCTCGCCCGGATCCGCACCGAACCGCGCGGATCCCGCCTGCTCCTGCTGGACCGGTCCGAGCGCTCCGGCCTGGTCCGCTACGCCCTGGCCACCGCCTCCGGCGAGCGTTATCCCGCCAGCCTGGTCGGGCCGCCACGGCCGGCCGCCGACTTCGTCGCATCCGTCGTCACCGGTCTGACCAGCGGATCCGACCGGGCCGGCGGCTGGCTGCCGCTGCTCGGTGTCGCCGCGGTCGGCGTGCCCACCGCGGACGCGTCCGCCACGCTCGTCGACCGTCTGGACGAAAGCCCCGCCCTGGTCCGCGACCGCCCCCGTCCTGGCCTGCTGCTGTGGCGCCCCGCCGGCGGACCCGTCGCCCCGGCTCGTCCCGGCGCCCCACCCGCCACGCCGGCCGCCTACATCGTCGACGCCGCTGCCCCCAGCTCCGACGCCCGTGCCTCCGGTTCGGACGCGGCCCCCTCCGGTTCCGACGCGGCTGCCACCGGCTCCGGATCGGCCGGGCGGGCAGCCGGCGGCGAGGCGCTCATGGCCGCACCGACGTCCGCCCGGCTCCTTCCCGCGGACGGCGCACTGCCCGTCCGAGCAGCCGTCCCATCTCCACGGGGCGGGTCCGCGCGGACCGGGTCCGGGGGGGACGACGGTGCGCGGGAGCTGGTTCTGGCCACGCCGGCGGGAAACGGCTGGCGGGCTTTTGCCGATGGGCGACCGTTGTCCCGATTCACCGCCTGGGGGTGGGCCGCCGGATTCCACCTGCCCGCGGATCTGCCCGCCGGCAGCCAGGTGCGCGTCGAGCGGGACGACACCGCGGCCCACCTACGGGTCCTCGTGCAGATCGGGGCGTTGGGCCTGCTGCTGCTCGCGCTGGCCGGCGTCGGTCTGCGCTCCCGCCTGATCGGACGGTCACGATGACCGATCATCCGGGCCTGGGGCGGCTCCGCGGCCCCGGGGCGGGCCCGCGGAGCCGCTCGGTGCGGCGGGTCGTGCTGCGCACGGTCGTACCGCTGGCCGTCGTGGGCCTGGGAGGTGCGTTCCTCGTCGACGAAGGTGCTGGTCCCGGGGTGCCACCGCAGGTGTCGATCGGGGTGCGGCAACTGGCCTGCCCCGACCCGACGATCATCCAGCCACGTGCCCGCGACGCCGTGCTGCCCGGTTCCGTTCGTCTCGACGTGACCCTGGGCGCCGAGGCTGGCGGTGACGGGCAGGTCAGGGTGGCTCCGGCGGCGTCGGGTGGCGTCGGGGTGTCCGTCCGGGAACGTGGGGGATGGCTGCGGCTCGCCCCGCAGGATCGCGGGGGGACCGGGGCCCGGCTGGTCTCGGGACGGGGTGCCTCGGCCGCGGGCCTCGCCGCGACGGTGACCACCAGCGGCGACGGCGCCGGTCCGGCCCTGGCGGCCTGCGCCCCGCCGCGGGCCCGCAGCTGGTTCGCCGGGCCGTCCACCGAGGTCGGCAGGGACCCGCTGCTCGTGCTGGCGAATCTCGCAGACATCCCGGGGCAGGCCAGCGTGCGGGTCCTCACCGACGGGCCGGCCGCCCCCGGGCAGGACGTCAACGTCGCCCCCGGACATGCGATCGTTCGCCGGCTCGCCGCCTTCGCGCCGGAAGCCGCGGTGACCGCGGTGGACGTCCAGGTGCGGACCGGCCGCCTGCTGACCTGGATGGTCGATCGGTCGAGCGCGCGGGGTCCGTTCGCGGCGCCACGGCTGGTGCCCGCGACCGCACCGGCGGCACGTCGCCTGGTACTCGGCGGGGTGGTCATCCCCGCCGGCCCGCCGGCGCCCGACTCCACCCTTGTCCTGGCCGCGCCGGAAGGGTCCGCGAAGGTCCGGATCAGCGTGCTGACTCCCGCCGGGCCGCACGTTCCGCCCGGACTCGCCGGGGTCCGCGTCCCGGCCGCCGGGGTCACCAGGGTGTCCGTTCCGCTCCCCGCCGGCCCGGCCAGCGCGCTGCTCGTCGAATCGCTCGGCGCCGAGGAGCCCGACGGAGCCGCGGCCGCGGCGGGCGGCGGTGGCGGTGCGCCGGTGGTCGCCGAGCTGGGACTGGCCTCGGGCTGGAAGGGCGTCCGTACCTGGGCGGGCGCCACCCGACTGGAACCGTCGGACGGCCGCCCGGGCCTGGACGGCTACAGCCGCGGCGTCGGCCTGACCGACCCGGACGGCCCCAGCGCCGGTGCCGGCACGGCCGCCGACGCGGTCGTCGCGGTCCCCCCCGTCCCCGCCGGTGCCGCGGGCGCCCTCGTCCTCACCGCGCCGCTGGGACCGGTCACCGCCCGCCTGGACGGCACGGACATGCGCCTACGGGCTGGCTCGGTCACCGTCGTGGCGCAGCCCACCCGACCACCCGCCGCCCGGCTCACCGCCACCGGCGGCCCGCTGATCGCCACCGCCATCGCCGGCGCCCCACCCACCGCGGGGCCCGCCGGAGCCGGCCCGCGACCACGCCTGCCACGGATCCTCTCTGCGGTCATCCCCCTGCGTGGCGCGCCCACCCTGGTGGACGCACTGCCCGCCGTCGCCGACCCCGGCCTCCCCTACCGCTGACAGCCCCACCGCTGACGGTGTCCGGCATGTGGCGTCCGGCATGTGGCGTCCGGCATGTGGCGTCCGGCATGTGGCGTCCGGCGTTGGGCGTCGGCGTCCGGCCAGGGGCGTTCAGTCGCCGGGGGCGGCCAGGAAGACCCGTCCGTGTCCGGAGAGAACCACGTCGGACGGGGCGGTCACCAGGGCCGATTCGCCGCGGCGCAGGGTGAGGGGCGGCGGGTCGTCCACGTCACCGTCGGTCACCGCCCGTTCGGGTGTGCAGGCGCCGGCGACCGGGTCCCCGTCCGGCCCCGTGATCGTCGCGGTGACCTGGCCGTCGACCGCGAGCAGGACCGTCGGGCGGCCCACCGCGAGAGCACCGCCGGTGCAGACAGCCTCGGTCAGGGCGAAGTCGACGACCGGGACATCCCAGCGGTGGAGCTCGCCGCCCGGACCGGTGAGCAGGGGGCGGGGCGGTTGGACCGGGGCGTCGCTCGGCGTGGGGTCGAGGATGCGCAGCAGTTCGTCGACATCGATGTGCTTGGGGGTCAGACCACCGCGCAGGACGTTGTCGGACGCCGCCATGATCTCGATCCCCAGCCCGTCGACGTAGGCGTGCAGCAGCCGGGCCGGTTGGAACAGCCCCTCGCCGGGCGCCAGCGTGACGTCGTTGAGCAGAAGAGCGGCGGCCGTCCCCACGTCGCCGGGATGGGCCGCGGCCAGCCGTCCCACCAGGTCCGCCGCCCTGGAAAGATCATCGCCATCGAGGTCCGGCGGGCCTGCCGGGCCTGCCGGTTCGGCGCGGTCGGCGGGACTGGTCGGCGCTGGGGCACCGACGTGCCGGCGGGCGGCGGCGACCAGGTCGTCCACCAGCGCCTTCGCGGGGGCGGCGGGCATGGTCAGCAGCGTTCGCAGCACGGCGGACGCGCCCGCCCGCGGATCGGTGACCAGGGGAGCGAAGGCCGCGGTGAGCGCGGGCACACCGAAGCCGGTGACGACGGCGAGGGTGCGCGCGGGATCGCGGATGCCCGCGAGCGCGCGGAACGGGGTCAGCGCGACGATCAGCTCGGGCTTGTGGTTGGGGTCACGGTAGCGGCGCAGCGGATCGTTGAGCGCGAGACCCGCCGCCTCGTCCGCGGCGAAGCCGGCCCCGGCCTGGGTGGCATCCGGATGCACCTGCAACGACAGGGCGCGATCGGCGGCGAGCAGCTTCAGCAGGAACGGCAGGGCGCCCACGAACTCGGCCGCCGGCCGGACCCCGTTGGCCGTCTCGACCAGTCCGGGGGCCACCGGATGGGTGCCCAGCCACAGCTCGGCGACCGGGTCACCGGTCGGTGGCACCCCCAACAGCGCCGGGATGGCCGTCGGTGAACCCCAGGCGTAGCCCTGAAGCACACCGCGTAGTGGGAGCACGCGGGCGCGGCGTCCGGTATCGGCACCGCCTGCGGCCGCGGACGAGTGGACGGTGGTGCCCTCGGGTGCCCTCGGCGGCACACGAACGTGCGCCGCGGGGGAGGTGTTCCTGGTCACGATCTCCCTCAGGAAGTACCCGATGGCGATCGATGCCACCGGGTGCCCTCCGGTCAGTCCTCGTCGCCCCAGCCGTGGCCCTCGGGGTCGATCACGGCCGGATCGACGCCCATCATCTCGGCCACCTCATGAATGATCGCGTCGAGGACCAGCTCGGCGAGCTCCTCGTTGTCAACGGTGCGGGCCTCGATCGGCCGGCGATAGACGACGATCCGTCGCGGGGTCGCTGACCGGCCTTTTCCCTCGGCCGGCTGGTATCTCGCGAGTGGGATCTCCTCGTCGCCGACCGCGATCGGTGGGACGTCCTCCACCGCGAACTCGACGTCGGCGAGCTCGCCCGACCAGCGGTGGTCGAGGTGCTCCACCGCGTCCAGCACGAAGTCGTCGAACCGGTCGCCGCGGGTCGCGTAGGCGGGCACGTCCGGGGGCAGCATCATGCCGCGCACACCCCGACCGCGCCGGTCACGGCGACGGCGGACACTGATCGGCCGGCCCGCGCAGGGGAACCGCTCGAGGTCGGTCACCCTGTGAGCGTAGCGTTCGCGACAGGGACTTCGATCGGCCAGGCGTCGGGCGCCCGCGGACTCCGGCACCTTCCGGGGCTCAACCGGCACCGGCACCGTGCCGGTTGAGGACCCCGCCGGTCGCTAGCCCGTGGCCGCGACCGACCATAGAGCCGTACGACCCCCGACTCCCTCCCTGACCGAGGAGGTTCCATGAGCTTGATGATCTCAATAGTCCGCGTGGTACCCGTGCTACGCGGGGGATCGGATGCGGGGAGCAATGAATCGGTCGACAACGCGTGACGATTCAGCCTCGCGTCACGCGACACGACGATTGGTGGTGGCCGTCGTCCGTTCCGGGGGCTACCGTCCGGAACGTGAAGCCTCGGCGCTGCTCCCGCTCGGCCTGTTCGGCAGCCGCGGTTGCCACGCTCACGTATGCCTACGCCGAGTCGACGGCAGTGCTGGGCCCGCTCTCCCCGTACGTCGAACCGCACTCGTACGACCTGTGCAGCACGCACGCGGATCGGCTCACGGTGCCGCTCGGGTGGGCGGTCGTCCGGCTTGAGGCCGAAGCCGAGGCCGAGGCGTCCCGCGAAAGCGAGCGCGAGGCCGCCGCCGATGACCTCGAGGCGCTGGCCGACGCCGTCCGGGAGGCATCCCGTCGGGGGCCCGAGACGCCGCGCCGCGGTCCCGAACCGCCACCCGCGGGTGGCGCCGGTCCCCAGGGTGGTGGCGGCGCCCCTGATCCCGGTGGTCGGCGTGGGCATCTACGGGCGGTTCCCAGCCCGTCCTGAGGCGGCCGGTCCGTCCGGCGTGGACGTGGGCGGCCGGTGTCGCCGAGAGTGATCGGCGGCGGCCGGCGTTGTCCTCGGTGTTGGCCTCGCCGGATCCGGCACCGGGGCTGTCGGTGGCGGCGGATATCGTCGTGCCTGACGGCGGCGGTAGTCGCCGTAGGTGCCGGAGCACCCGCACACCGGTGGAGTTCCACCACGGGTCGGGGTCACCATGGGTGCGCTCACGACCGGTGCGGGGGACAGCCAGGTGAAGGGCGGGGAATCCGATGCGCGACCTTTCGCGGATCTTCAAGGCGTATGACGTCCGGGGAGTCGTCCCGGCCGAGTTCGACGCGGACATCGCACGCGCCACCGGGGCCGCGTTCGTGCGCCTGCTCGGCGCCGAGCGGATCGTCACCGCGCACGACATGCGGGCGTCCTCGGTACCGCTGGCCGCCGCGTTCGCGCGGGGCGCGACCGAACAGGGCGCCGACGTGATCGCGGCCGGGCTCGGCTCGACGGATCTGCTCTACTACGGCGCCGGTGCCCTGAACATCCCGGGGGCGATGTTCACCGCCTCGCACAACCCGGCGAAGTACAACGGCATCAAGCTGTGTCGCGCCGGCGCCGCGCCGATCGGCCAGGAGACCGGGCTCGCCGACATCCGCGCGCTGGTGGAGCAGGGCGTGCCCGCCGGGTCCGGGCGCCAGGGCTCGATCACCGAACGTGACCTGCTCGCCGACTACGTCCGCCATCTGCGCACGCTGGTGGACCTCGGCGGCATCCGTCCGCTCGTGGTCGCGGTCGACGCCGGCAACGGCATGGGCGGGCTGACCGTGCCCGCGGCCCTCGCGGATCTGCCGCTCACCGTCATCCCGCTGTACTTCGAGCTCGACGGCACCTTCCCGAACCACGAGGCCAACCCGATCGAGCCCGCCAACCTGCGCGATCTGCAGGCCGCGGTCCGGTCGTCGGGGGCCGACATCGGCCTCGCCTTCGACGGCGACGCCGACCGGTGCTTCGTGGTCGACGAACGCGGCGAGATCGTGTCCCCGTCCGTCATCACCGCCCTGGTCGCCGACCGTGAACTCACCCGCGAGCCAGGCGGGACGATCATTCACAACGTCATCGTCAGCCAGGGTGTGCCGAAGCTCGTGCGCGAGCGTGGCGGCGTCCCGGTGCGCACCCGGGTGGGGCATTCGTTCATCAAGGCCGAGATGGCCCGCACCGGCGCGATCTTCGGCGGCGAGCACTCCGGCCACTTCTACTTCCGGGACTTCTGGCGGGCCGACTCCGGCATGCTCGCGGCCCTGCACGTCCTCGCGGCCCTCGGCGGGCAGGCCGGGCCGCTGTCGGAGCTGCTCGGGGGCTACGCCCGCTACAGCGCCTCCGGCGAGATCAACTCCGAGGTCGCCGACGCCACGCTCGCCATGCTGGAGGTCGAGAAGGCCTACTCGACCTCGGCCGACAGCGTCGACCATCTCGACGGGCTGACGATCACCTTCCTGAACGGTGCCTGGTTCAACCTCCGTCCGTCCAACACCGAGCCGTTGCTGCGGCTCAACGTCGAGGGTCCGGATGATGAGACGATGCGGGGGCTGCGCGATGATGTCCTGTCGCTGGTCCGGAGCCGAAGGGAACCCTGATGAGTCTCGACCCGCTGCTGCTGGAGATCCTCGCCTGCCCGTGCAGCAAGCACGGTGAGCTGCGGCCCGACCAGCTTGACGGCGCGCCCGTGCTGGTCTGCCTCGCCTGCGGCCTGGCGTTCCCGGTGCGCGACGACATCCCCGTGATGCTGCTCGACGAGGCTGTTCCGTTCACCGGCACCACCACGTCCGCCACCACGTCCGCCTCCGGCTGAGGCGGCGTGTACGTCGACGAGTCCGCGCTCGACGATCCCACCCGCCTCGACTCCGGTGGTGTCGCCGGCCTGCTCCCGCAGGTCGCCACCGCCGGTCCGCAGGTCCGCCACAGCGCCGTGCTCGCCGCGGAGGCCGGGTTCGCCCGACTCGCCACGGACGGTCGCCCGCGGGCGATCCTCGTCGTCGGAGTGGGAGGAGCGGCACTCGCCGCTGACCTGATCGCGGCCCTCGCCGGTCCGGCGGGCCCGGTGCCGGTGCTTGGCCACCACACCTACGGGCTGCCCGGCTGGGTCGGCGTCGCCGATGTGGTCCTCGCCGTGTCCGCCTCCGGTGCCTCGGCCGAGGCGCTGTCGGCGGTCGAGGAGGCGGCCCGCCGCGGTGCCCGGGTCGCCGTCGTCGCCCCACCCGACACGCCCCTGGCCCAGATGGCCGCACTGGTGGCCGCCCCATGCGTGCCACTGCCCGGCGGCCGGCCGGCCAGCACCGTGCTGTGGTCGCTCGCGGTACCCCTGCTGATCGCCGGACGGGCCCTGGGGGTACTGCGGGTCGCAGATACCGCCCTCGAGGCCGCCGCGGTCCGCCTGGAGGGCATCGCGACCCGGTGCCGGGCGTCCAGCGAGTCGTTCGTCAACCCGGCGAAGACCCTCGCACTGGAACTCGGTGGCAGCCTGCCCCTGGTCTGGGGCACTTCCGCGGTGACCGCGGTGGCCGCCCGGGGCGCCGTCGACCAGCTCGCCGCGATCGCCCGGTACCCGGCGCTGGCCGGCGGGCTGCCGCACCCCGGTCACCTGCAGATCGGCCTGCTCGACGGCCCGTTCGGGGCCCGGATGGGCAGCGGCGGCGCTGGCCCCTCGACGGCGGGCCGCGGCGGTGGGGTCACCGACGACCTCGAGGACTTCTTCCGTGACCGGGCCGACGACGAGGAGACGCCGCTGCGACTGCGGCTGATCCTGCTGCGTGACCCCGGCGCCGAAGCCAGCGAGGTCACCCGGCAGGCGGAGGCGGTCATCGCGGTGGCCGCCGAACGGGGCGTCGGCGTCACCGAGCTACGTGCCGAGGGCACCGACCCGTTGGAACGGCTCGCCGCCCTGCTCGGCCTCTTCGACTTCACCGCCGTCTACCTGGCCCTCGCCCTCGGTGTCGACCCGAGCCAGACCCTCTCCGCCCACGACCTGGGCCGCTGAGCGGCACCCGGACGGACGGGCAGCGCACACCAGCGACAAGCCACCAGCGACATCACCGCACCGCTGACACCACCCCCCACCAGGATGGTGTCAGCGGCCGCCGCCCTGCCCACCGCCACCGCCCTGACCGCCACCTTGGCCGCCGCCACCGCCCTGACCGCCACCTTGGCCGCCGCCGCCCTGGCCACCGCCGTTGTTCTGGCCGGCCTGGGGGTTGAGGATGCCCGGCAGACCCTGCTGGGCGAGGTCTGTCAGGACACCGGGCAGACCCGCGGCGGGTGTCGGCGCGGGCGGCGGCGGCGGAGTGTTCTGCAGACCGCCCTTGGTGCCGCGGGCCACCGTCGGATCAGCCGCGGGCAGCTGCTCGATCGGCTGGTTCGCCAACGCCGCCCGGATCGACTTGCCGAAGATGATCGCCGGCAGGTCGCCGCCGAAGACCCGGGCCCACGTCCGGCCGTCCGCGACCACACCGCGCAGCGGATGCGACTCCGCGCCCGTCGGGTCGCCGACCGACACCGCCGCCGCCATCTGCGGGGTGAACCCGACGTACCAGGCGGCCGAGTACTCGTCGGTGGTGCCCGTCTTACCGGCCGACGGCCGGCCGATCGCCGCGTTGGTGCCGGTGCCACGGATCGGCACGCCAGCCAGCACGCTGGACACCGTGTCGGCGACGCCCTTGGCGAGTACCTGCTCGCACTGCGCGCCCTTGGCGACGTCCAGTGAATCCTGGCTCGAATCGACGATCCTGGTGGCGAACCGGGGCGTGCAGCGCAGCCCGCCGGCGGCGATCGTGGCGTAGGCATCGGCCATCTGCAGCGGCGAGACGTACATGTGCTGGCCGCCGCCGATCGCGGTCGCGCCGTCCGTGGCACCGATCTGGTCGGCCTCCGGCGGCGTCACACCGAGCCGCTTGGCCATATCCAGCACCGCGGGAATACCGACCTTCTCCGCCAGCTGGACGTAGAACGTGTTCACCGAATCCCAGGTGGCCCGCGGGATGTCGTAGATTCCGGCCTCGGCCGGGTCGGAGTTCGAATAGCCCTTCGCGCAGTCACCCTCACCACGGTCGAGCGGGAACTTCGTACTGACGTAACAGGCCGGCGAGTAGAACGCCGTGGACGTGCCGTAGCCCTGTTCCAACGCGGTGGCCAACACGAACGTCTTGAAGGTCGAACCCGGCTGGAAGGTGGCCTTGGTCGGCAGCGGGACCACCGTCTGGTTGGAGCCCGTGTCCGGCCCGTAGACCCGGTTGACCGCCATCGCCAGGATGTTCCCGGTACCCGGCTGGATGATGACCTCGGTCGCCGACACCCGGTTGTCGGGCGCGATCGTCGAGTTCACGGCGTCCTGCGCGGCCTGCTGGACCTGCGGGTCCAGCGTCGTGCGGATGACCAGGCCGCCTTCGTAGATCCGGCGGTTGCGCTCCTCGAGGGTGCTGCCCAGCGCCGGGCTCGCCTGCAGCTGCGAACGGACGTAGTCGCAGAAGAACGGGGCGGTGGCGATCACGCAGGAGTCGGCGGCCGCCGGCGGTGCCGGTCGCACGTCCAGGGGCAGCTGCTTGGTCGCGTCCGCCTGGGTGGACGAGATGTAGGAGTTCTCGGCCATCTTGTCGAGCACCGTGTTACGCCGGATCAGTGCGGCCTGCGGGTGGGCGGCCGGGTTGTACCGGGACGGGCTCTGGACCAACCCGGCGAGCAGCGCGGCCTGGGCGACGCTCACCTGGGAGATGGACACGCCGAAGTAGTGCTGGGCGGCGGTGCCGACCCCGTACGCGCCATCACCGAAGTAGGCGATGTTCAGATACCGCTCGAGAATCTCGTCCTTCGACAGGCGCTTTTCGATGTCGAGGGCGTACCGCAGCTCCTGGAGCTTGCGGTCCAGGGAGTCGCCGGCGGCCACCTCGCGTTCCTCGGGGGTCCGGGCGTTCTGCAGCAGCACGTTCTTGACGTACTGCTGGGTGAGCGTCGAACCACCCTGGGAGACGCTGCCGGACTCGCTGTTGCGCAGCGCGGCCCGGACCACTCCCTGCGGGTCGACCCCGCCGTGCTCGTAGAAACGGGCGTCCTCGATCGCGACGATCGCCTCGCGCATCACCTTCGGGATCTCCCGACCCGGAACGACGATGCGGTTCTCCGCACCACGCAGGGTCGCGATCGGCGAACCGTCGGCGGCGAGGATCGTCGAGCTCTGTGGCAGCGGCGGCGTGACCAGCGCACCGGGCAGGCCCAGGAAGTGATCGGCGCTGCTCTTGGCGAACAGTCCCACGGCACCGACGAACGGCAGCGCCAGCAGCGCCAGCACCAGACCGATCGCGCCGGTGGTCAACGCCATCTTGCGCAGCACCAGTCGGCGGTCGACCGGGCGGCGCGGCGGCCTCTCGGCCCCCGCGGAACCCGACCAGGCACCGCCACCGCCGGCGCCGAGCACATCCTGCGCGGACCCACCGCTGGCCCCGTCCCCGGATCGCCCGTCACCGGACTCGGGGGAACGCGGCGACGGGCCCTCCACCGCGACGGACCCAGGCCGCCCGGCGGCCGCCGCGGGTGCCGTGGCCGCCGGGGAGCCGGGAGCCGTCCCGGCGGCTGTCCGCACGCCGGCTCCCGCCGCGGCCCTGGACCTGACCGCGGGCGAGGGGCTGTGCGGCGCGGTGGGCGCCGCGACCGCGGTGGTCGACAGGTCCGCGCTGGTTGACGGGTTCGCGCTGGTCGACGGCGAGCGGGGCGGTGTGGCCACACGTTCGGCCGCCACGGCGCGGGGCCGGCCATCGGGGCGTGGCGGCACACTGGCCGCGCGGCCCGCCGCTGGCCCCCCCGCCCCACCCGAGCCGCTCCGTGGCAGGGCGCCGGACGGCCCCTGCGCGGGCGCTGTCGCCTCTGTCGGCGTGGCCCGGGATGGAGTGCTCGACTCCCGTCTGCCAGACGTCGCCGTCACCCCCTCCGGTGAGCCGGCGAACTCGCCGGAATACGTAGGACCTCGAACCACGGCCTGCGCCAGCACCAGCATGCGCGAGCCGGTGCTTGGTCGCTTCCCGGCACCGTCCACCCCGCGGTGTGCGCGGCGACGCGGTGCGCGCCGGTTCACCCCGGATGGCCGAGACGGTCCGATACCGCAGGTAACGGTAGACGAGGGATTCCGGCCCGGGCCAACCGGCGGCTACCTGATGTGCGGTCTGCCCCTGTTTGTTTAGGCGACGTTAAGGGAGTGGGGTTCCGGTGGCCTGGATCACCATTTCCCGGCGCCGGGCCCGTAGCCCGGTCCAGGGCCAGGTAGGTGACCTGTTCCGGGTCCCGGTCCGGGCCCGTGACCCGGTGCGGGCGTGTAGCCCGGTGTGGGCGTGTAGCCCGGTGTGGGCGTGTAACCCGGTGTGGGCGTGTAACCCGGTGTGGGCGTGTAGCCCGGCGTGGGCTGCTGGCCAGGGGGCGCGGTCCGTCGACGGCTCGCCTGGCGTTGTGCGATCAGCCGCGCGTAGCCGCGCCGACTCCGTTCGGCCAGGACGGCCGACAGATACGCCCATCCTGGTGTGCCGGGCGGTGGCGGCGGGGTGACCACGGCCCGCATCTCCTGGACGAGGCCACTGCCGAGACGTTCCAACGCGGGTGCTGACAGCGCGTGGGCCCGGCTCAGGAACTGACGGGTACGCAACGCCAGCGAGTCGTCCAACCCGGACAGGTCGAGCAGGCCCGCCCAGCCGAGCAGGGGCGGCGGGACGAACGGCGGCGAACTGACCGTGCGCGGCACGCTGACCTGGAGCACGACCGTTCCGGCGAACACGTCCCCGAGCCGTTTGCTGGTCCGTGAGCTGATCATGCAGATGATCGCCGGCAGGCCGAACAGGATGCCCGGTCGTTCGACCACCGCGCCGACCAGGCCACGGACGAAGGCATGCCGGAAACGGATCGGGCCGCCGTCGTCGCGCACGACCCGCAGGCCCAGCGCCAGCTTGCCAAGGGTCCGTCCGCCGCTGAGGGTCTCGCAGGCCACCGGATATCCGATCACCACGGTGACATAGACCAGCAGGACCATCGCACTCACCAGCGCGTCATCCTCGGGCCGCACCACGAGCAGGACGACCGTGACCAGGAAACCGAGCAGGTAGAACTGGGCGAGCAGGTCGATCCCGCCAGCGACGAGCCGGGAACCCAGCCGCGCCACCCGCAGGTCGATGGCGACGGCCTCGCCGGTGATGATGGTGTTGGTACCCACGGCCTCGCCCGGGAGCGCCCTCGGCGCCGGGATGCTGCGTACGGCTGCGCTCATCGCGCCGTCGGCAATGTCATGCGGGCCCCCGGAACTCCGATGTGTACCAGGCGTGAGCCTACGGCGGCCATGCCGATGGTGTCCTGGCGTGTCCCGGACGGACGATGCCCGTGATCCGTCCTCTCGCTGTCTGCGAGGATGGCCCTGCCATGGATCTCGATGCGTTCGTCGCCGTGCACCGACCGGTCTGGGTCCGGCTCGGTCACCTTGTGGACCGGGCGCGCCGTCCGCGCCGGATGCGTGCCGTCGAGCTCGACGAACTGGTCGACCTGTACCAGCGCACCGCCACCCACCTGTCGGTCATCCGGACCCGGTCGTATGACACGGATCTGGTGGATGACCTGACGAACCTCGTCACCCGGGCCCGGGCCGTGGTCGCCGGGGCGTCGGATCCCGGGTGGCACGTCCTCGGCCGTTTCCTCACCGTGACCTTCCCGTTGGCCGTGTACCAGCGGCGCTGGTGGGTGCTGGCCACGGCCGCCGGATCGGTGCTGCTGGCCCTGGCGATCGGTGTGTGGATCGTCAACGATCCACAGGCGCGGGCCAGCGTGATCCCGCCGGACTCGGTGGAGCAGCTGTGCCGCTCCGACTTCGCCTCCTACTACTCCGAGAATCCGGCGGCGTCGTTCGCGAGCCGGGTCTGGACGAACAACGCCTGGGTGTCGGCGGCGGCGGTGGCGGGCGGGGTGGTCCTCGGCCTGCCGACCCTGCTGGTGCTGCTGGTCAACGCGGTGAACGTGGGGATTCTCGGCGGCTACATGTCCGGCTGCGGACGCACCGGCCAGTTCTTCTCCCTGATCCTTCCGCACGGTCTGCTGGAACTCACGGTGGTGTTCGTCGCGGGCGCGGTCGGGCTGCGGCTGGGCTGGTCGGTCATCTCGCCGGGCCCCCGCCGACGCGTCGAGGCCCTGGCCGCGGAGGGACGATCCGCGGTTCCCGTCGTGCTGGGGGCGGCCCTGGCGCTGGCCGTCTCCGGCGTCATCGAGGCCTTCGTGACTCCCTCCAGCCTGCCCACCGCGGTACGCATCGGCATCGGCGCGCTGGCCTGGGCGGGCTTCGTCGGCTACGTCGCTCTCTACGGCTCGCGGGCCGCCGCCGCGGGCGAGACGGCCGACCTGGACGCCGACCAGGGCGCCGCCGATCTCGCCCCCGTCGTCTGAGCACACCCCAGCCGCCCGCTTTCAGGGCCCGTGATGGACGGCCTCGACGTTGTGGCCGTCGGGATCGCGCAGGAACACCCCGTAGTAGCCAGGGTGGTACTCGGGCCACTCCCGCGGCGCGTGCAGCACCTCGACCCCACCTGCCACGGCCGCGGCGTGCACGGCGTCGACCGCCTCCCGATCCTGCGCGCGGAACGCGACGTGCAACTCCCGCGCCTCGGCGCCACCCGCCGGACTGAGCCAGAACGCCGGCTGGCCATCCAGGCCGGCCAGGCCCACCACCAGCGCCCCGTCACGTTCGAACCGAACCGCCTCCCGAAGCCCGATGGCCGCGAACGTGGCCAGGTAGAACGCGCTCGACGCGGCGACGTCGGCCGCCTGCACTCCGATGTGATCGAACATGGGCGGCACTCTACGGCCGCCCTCCGACAGAACGGGCCCGACCCGTCGGTGCCGATCAGCTACCTGACCGATGATGACGGGGTGCGTATCCGGGTGGAGGGTCATGATCTGCCGGGGCGGCGCTGTGGACCGGCCGGCGAGGGCGGGCACGGCGACGTCCACGTCGGACTGCAGGCGCGGGGTGACCCGTCCGATCTGCTCGGGGTGCACCCCGGTGACGCGGCCGCGGCGCTGTGGTCGGTGGAATGCACCGTGCTGGCCGGGCCCGCCGGACCCGATCTGCGTGGTCGCCACGTCCAGGGCCGTCCAGGTGGACGGTTCCTCTACCTGTCGTGGGGTGACGTCGACGCCGCCGGCACGTTCGCGATGTTCCGGCGGGCGAAGCTGATGCTGGACGCGGTCGACCCGACCGTGCTCGCCGCGGCGATCCGCGCCGGGACACTGGTGGGACGGCTGGGCCTCACCGACGCGGCGGGCAACCCACTGTGCGCGGCGGTTCGTCCACCCGCCATCATCTGGTCACCCGGCGCCTGAACCACGCCCCGCGACCAGCCCCCCGCACCGGGATTCCGCTCACGCGGTGACATCAGAGCCGGCCGAGGGACTTCAGGGTGAGGTAGGTGTCGGTGACGGCCGCGGCGTAGCTGGCGGGGGGCGCGTCGACGACCTCCACGCCGCGCTGGCGCAGGGTCTCGACGAGTTCACGACGGCGCATCCGGGTCTGTTCGGCGGCCGCGGCGGTGTGGACGGCGCGCACGCTGTCGCGTCCGGCGGCCAGTTCGTCCAGACGCGGATCGCGCAGCGCGGCGACGATGACGGTGTGCCGTGCGGTCAGCGTCCCCAGAGCGGGCAGCAGACCCTCCTCGATGACGGCCGGTGCCAGCTCGGTGAACAGCACCACCAGGCTGCGCCGGGATGTCGCCCGCAGAACGCTCGTGACGATGCCGGTGTGATCGGCCTCGACGATCGCCGGTTCCAGGCCGGCCATCACGTCGCTGACCCGGGCGAGGTAGGCCTGGTCGTGCGAGCCGGGCAGCGTGGCGCGCGGCACGCTGTCGTGGGCGATGAGGCTGACCCGGTCACCGGCCCGCAGCGCGACGGCGGTCAGCAGCAACGCCGCGTCCAGGGCATGGTCCAGCCGGGGGGTGTCGCCGACCCGGCCGGCAGAGGTGCGCCCGGTGTCCAGAACACAGACGACCCGCCGGTCCCGCTCCGGCCGGAAGGCGCGGACCACCACGGCACCGCGGCGTGCGGTGGTGCGCCAGTCGATCAGCCGGACGTCGTCGCCGATCACGTAGTCGCGCAGGCTGTCGAACTCCGAACCGGCGCCCGCCCCGCGGATCGCGACCTCACCTTCGACCTCACGGAGCCGGGCCAGCGCCGCGGGCAGCGCCCGCCGTGACGTGAACGGCGGCAGCACCCGCAGCCGCCACGGACTGTGATGTCGCCCCTGGCGGCCGGCGAGCCCGAGCGGGCCGAGCGTACGCACCGTGATCCGAAACGGGGTGCGGTCACCGCGTCGGGTGGGGGTCAGCATCGTCTCGAGGAAACGTCGTTCCCCGGCGGGCACCACGACCCGGTGGACCCGGGGCTGGGCCCCCGCGGACGGCGACCAGGCGTCGCGGACCTGCGCGCGGACGGTACGGGTGCCGTTGTTGGTGACGGCGAGCACGAGCGGCACCGGCTGACCGAGGCGGGTCGCGGTGGGACCGGAGCGGCTGAACGACATCGTCCGCACCGCACCGGCGAACGCCACATCAGCGGCCACGAGCACCACGATCAGTAGGTTGACCAGCACCAGGGTCAGCCCTGGCGCCGGGGACACCAGCACGAACGCCACCCCGCACAGCGCCAGCGCGACCGCGCGGCCACTGATCGCCACTGTCGGACCGCCCGCGCTAGCGGGGTGCCGGGACGGTGGCCAGCACCTGCTCGAGCACGACGTCGGCGGTGACCCCATCGAGTTCGGCCTCGGGCCGCAGACTGATCCGGTGCCGCAGCGTCGCCCGGGCCAGCGCCTTGACGTCGTCGGGCGTGGCGTAGCCGCGACCGGACAGCCATGCCCACGCCCGGGTGGTCGCCAGCAGCGCCGTGGCGCCCCGCGGTGACACCCCGAGCTGGACACTCGGCGCCGCCCGGGTCGCCCGGGCAAGATCCACGATGTAGGCGAGGACGTCGGGATGCACCGCGACGGCCCCGACCGCGGCCCGCGCCGCCGCGAGATCCGCCGGACCCGCCACCGCACGCACCCCGGCCGCGGCCAGGTTGGTCGGGTCGAACCCGCCGGCGTGCTGGGCGAGCACCCGGATCTCGTCGTCCCGCGGGGGCAGCGGGAGGGTCACCTTGACCAGGAAACGGTCCAGCTGCGCCTCGGGCAGCGGGTAGGTGCCCTCGTGCTCGACCGGGTTCTGGGTGGCCAGCACCGCGAACGGGGTGGGCAGCGGGCGCGGGACACCGTCCACGGTGACCTGGCGCTCCTCCATCACCTCCAGCAGCGCGGCCTGCGTCTTCGGCGGGGTGCGGTTGATCTCGTCGGCGAGAAGCAGGTTGGTGAAGACGGGGCCCTCGCGGAAGGCGAACTCGGAGCTGCGGCTGTCGTAGACGAGCGACCCGGTGACGTCTCCGGGCATCAGGTCCGGGGTGAACTGCAGACGCTTGGTGTCCAGCGCCAGTGCCGCCGCCAGGGTCCGCACGAGCAGCGTCTTCGCCACACCGGGCACGCCTTCGAGCAGGGCGTGCCCGCGGCACAGCAGTGCGACGACGAGCCCGCTGACGGCCGCGTCCTGGCCGACGACGGCCCGGGCGACCTCGCCGCGCAACGCGATCAGCGCCCGGCGGGCGGCATCGGGATCGGGGGGCGTCGTCTCGCCCGGCGGCGGTGGCCGGTGCGTCGGCGCACCACCCGCCTTGTGCAGTGTCACCTCACCCGGATCGGCGGCCGGGTCGGCCGACGTCGCGTCGATGTGCGGGGTGGTCACCGTCCACCTACCTGTCGGTCGAGGTCGTCGAGCGCGCGGGCGAGCGCCATCAGCGCGCGATCGGGCTGGTCAGATGCACGATCGAGGCCCGTCGACCGGGTCGGGTCCGCACCGGGCCCGGCCGGCTGAGCGGACGGACGCGGCCAGGCCGGCGGCTCCGGGGGCAGACCGCGGGAGCGGGCCTGGTCCACAGCCCGCCCGAACGGGCCCGGTCGGGCATCGATCGGTGCCAGCATGCCCGAACCGTACAGGAGCGATCCAATATCCGAGGGTGACCGGCCGCTCTGCCGCGCGACCGCCGCGACCAGGGCGACCGGATCCGGCTCGGGTGCTCCGGTCGGGCCCGTGCGCAGCGGCAGACCGACCCGTTCGGCCAGCCGGACGCGAAGCCCGGCGCGCAGCACATCGGCGCTTCGGTCCCGAGCCCGGGCCGCGGCGTAGAGCCGACCGTGCCCCTCGACGGACTCCGCCGCGCGGACCACGACCGCCAGCGGTTCCGCCACCGGCGGCCCCAGCCGCCGACCGCGCCACAGCCCCAGCAGCAGCACTACCACCGCGAGCTGCAGCACCCCCCACCGCACCCCACCGGGCAGCAGCTCGAAGGGACCGCGGGTGTCCACCGCGTCGTGGCTGGCCGCGGTCGGGGTGACCCAGGCCAGCGTGTCGTGTCGGGCGAGCAGCCCGAGCGCCAGCGCGGCACCGCCGCCGTCGTCCAGGTCACCGTTGGTGAGGAACCGCGCCGAGCCGATCAGCACCAGCCGGCCGACGCCGGCCGCCTCGCCCGGCGTCGCCCCGCCCGCGGCCGCGCCACCAGGAGTGAGCACCGCCAGCCGCGCCGCCGTGGGCGGTTCGCCGTAGCAGAACTCGGCGCGCATCCCACTGCGATCGCCCCCCGCGGCGCGGGTGTAGGCCAGGCTTCCCGCCAGGGACACCCTGCCGGCGACGGTGGCCTCCGACAGCGCGCAGCGAGGCGCCGTGCCCCCGCCCGGGTTCTCGTCCGCGGCGCGGACTCCCACGTCCAGGACGTCGAGCACCGCGTCGTCGGCGCCGACGAGGACCACGTCCGAGCCCTGCCAGACCTGGCCGAGCAATCCGGCGAGCGTGTCGCGGTCGAGGCGGCCGGGCTGGAACACGACGACCGTGCCGGCCGACCGGTGACCCACCGGAACGGTCTCGGTGGGGGTCACGTTCACCCCACGTGCCCGAAGAATCTCGGCCAGCGCACGAGTGCCGTGCGGCCTGGCCGATCTGACGTCGAACGGTTCGCCGCCGGACGTTCCCGCCGTGAACACCGCCAGCAGCAGGAAGACGAGCACGAACGCCGCGACGACCGCGCCGACCGCCAGGCCCCGGCGCAGCACCGCCGGCCGTGGCCCGGTCCGCACGGATGTGGGCCCCGACCCGCCGGCGCTGGTGGCCGCGCCGCCGCTGGTCGGGGTCGTGTTCGGGGTCGTGTTCGGGGTGGCCGTCACGCGGGCACCGCCGACCTGCCGGGCGGGTCGTCGTGTGCGGCGAAGCCGCCGCGCAGCCGGGAAAGCCCGGTGTCGGCCTCGACGAGCACCTGGTAGCCCTCGGCCGTGCCCGGACGGCCGCCGTACCAGGTCTCGCTGAACACGTCCGTCGCGGCCGCGAGGGCGCGCAGCGGATCGGGCTGCCCCGGGGTGGACTGGCCGCCGGTGGCCCGGGAGACCTCCCCGACCAGTTCGCCCGCGGTACGACCCGGACGTGGTTCCAGGACGCCCTTGTCCGTGAGCATCCGCACGATGGCGCGCAGCCGGGAGCGCATGGCCAGGGCGTACTGCCCGGCGGCGGCCTGCTGGTCGGCCTCGGCTCGCAGCTGCGTCGCCGTCCGGGCGCTGGCGAGCTCGTCGGGCGCGGCCCGTCGCGCCGCCGCGGTGCGCCGCAGCGGCCCCAGCCACCAGCGGGCGGCCCCGAGCACGATCACGGCCACGATCACCAGGGACAGCGCGCCGAGCCCCGGCGCGTGGCTCCCGCCGGTGTCATCCCGCGGGAACAGCCAGGACCACAGATCCACGACCCGATCACCGATCCAGTTCAGGACGCGGTTCCACCAGCTCGTGCCCTCGCGGTGGTAGATCTCGCGGCTGAGTTCGCGGCGTGCCTCCTCCCGCGCGCCGTCGCGGGTGACCGGGCCGCCCAGGCTCATCCGCGTGGTCCTGCACCCGCGGCGCGCTGCCGGGCGGCCTCGGCGAGTGTCACGTCCAGCCCCTCCCGTCGGATGCGTAGATCGACGTAGAGCAGCACCGCGGCGCCGGCGAAGATCGGTGTCGACACGGTCGTCGCCACCAGGTTGCCGATGCCCTCGACGATGTGGCCGGCGATGGTGAGATCACCATCGTAGAACTCACCGAACACTCCCGGCGCGGACACCAGCACGATGCCGGTGACGAGGGCGAACACGGCGCTGAGCATCAGCGACACCAGCATCGCGAGCAGCAGGATGCCGAAGGCCCGCCACCAGGAGCCGCGCACGATCGCCACCGATCGGCGCAGGGCGTGGCGGACCCCGCCGCCTTCGAGGATGTACGCGGGAGCCGCCAGACTCAGGTACACCGCCACCATGATCGCGCCGATCAGCAGCGCGATCATCCCGAGCACGACGGCGGCCAGCACGGCCAGGGTCAGCGCGGCCAGCCCGGGCAGGCGGGGCGCGATCCGGCGCACCGCCTCGGCCGGCCCGATCCGGCTGCCCAGCGTCGCCTCGCTCACCACGACGCTGAGCACCCCGGACAGGAACAGGATCAGCACCAGCTCGAGTGCGAAGGACGAGACGGTGGCCAGCACCTGGGTCGTGCGCGACGCGTCCTGCGCGCCGATGGCGATCAGGGTGGAGATGGTCTCCACCACGGCGGCCGAGGCCACCGTCACCCCGATCGTGGCACCCGGGTTCGCGCGGACAGTCGCGAACGTGCCGTCCAGGATCTCCCCGAGGGCCAGGGGACGCAGCGGAATGATGCCGGGCCGGGGCGCCGCGGCCCCCCAGCGCCACGGCCCCGGCGGGCCACCTGGCGCACCCGGCGGAATCCCCGGCGGCGGTGGACCCGCGGACTGCGGCGGCGGACCGACTGGCCCCGGTGGCGGCGCCGGCTGGCCGGGACCGTCGGACCAGCCGGGCGGCTGCGGCGTGCCCCACCTGGGACCGCCGGTGTCGCGCTCGCCGGGTGCCGGCCCGCCGGGCGTGGCCCAGCCGGGTCCTTCTGCCATTGCCGTGTCTCCACTCGTCGTCTTCGTCGTCTCGTTGTCTTCGCCGCCCACGGGCTGCCCACGGGCCGCCCACGCGAGGCCGACCGAGGCCGACCGGGCTGGTCGGAGGCCGATTGTGGCCGTCGGTCACGGACCGGCCGCCGGTGTCGGCTCACCTGGCTCGGGTCGATCGTCCCAGACGCGGCCGGTCGGCTGCGTCCGCCTGTCCACAGGCCGCGGTCGGGGGGTGCGATATCCACAGGTCGCGAAGTCGTGCTTGGCGGCGCCGGGTGCTGGCGCAGATCCTGCTGGTGTGACCCGGCTGCTTCCCCCCGTGCTGTCGCGAGGCCTGTCCATCCTCGCCGACCTGGTGGTTCCCCAGTCGTGCGCCGGCTGTGGTGGGCGGGGCGTGTCCGTCTGCCCGACCTGTCTGGCGCAGCTACGCGGTCCTGTGATCCTCGCCGCCGCGGGCCCCATGGCCACCCCGCGGCGGCGGGGGGGGCGGCCCCCGCCCCGCCCGCGGGCGCGGCGCCGCCGCGGGCGCGGCCGCCG
>NZ_JALKFW010000176.1:0-31008 GCF_023243055.1 Frankia sp. AgPm24
GATCTTCCTCTCCCAACCCGCCCAGGTCATAAGATGATAGCCATCGCCTGACTCACCTCATCTTGACGGGTAGGGCTCGTGAGGTGGGTGGCGCTGTGGTCATGGTTCGTCGGATCGGAAGCACTCCGAAGGTGAATGCGAGCGCTCTCCTACCTTGGCCAGGGTGCGTTTCTGTCACGGTTCCAGTGACCACCTGCGCGAGGCGGACCCTGGCCAGAAACACCGCATCAGTAGCGACACTGGCATCGACCATGGCGCTGACATCAGCATCGACCATGGCGCTGACATCAGCTCGGACACCGGCGGCTTGGACATCGGCGTCAGGGCTTGCGCTGGTATCGGTCGACAGCGCGGGCGGTGACCGCAGCGGCGGAGTCGGCGACAGCGACTCGGGGCGGTGGGTGACTCGGGGCGGTGCGGGAGGCGGAGCGTGACGACATCGCTGGCATGCGGAGGGACGGAGGAGACCTGGCGCGGCCGTGGGCGGTGCGCGCAAGGGCGGTCTCTCGCTCCGCATGGTGGTGCGGGCGATGGTGGTGCGGGCGATGGTGGCGGGGATGACGGTGGCGGGGAAGACAGTGGCGCGCGGGAGGCGTGGGCGTCCAAAGGTGGTAGACGGAGGGTTCCGGTGTGGAACAGGGATCCGTGCGGATAAAATCGGTGGGACGCGTGGTCGGGATACAGGGGACAGCTGTCTACGGGGGGCGGCTGGCCGACGCGCGCCAAGGAGATGACCATGGCTCGACCTGAGCGTCCGCTTTCCACCGTGCCCGGACCTGTCCGCGACTTCGCGGCGGCGTTGCGCGAACTGCGCCAGCAGGCCGGCGCGATTCCCTACCGGCAGCTTGCGAAGGCAGCCCATTTCTCGCCCGCGCATCTCGCTCGCGCGGCGGACGGCCGGGCGTTGCCGCGGTGGGAGGTGGTCAGCGCCTACGTCCGTGCGTGCGGTGGTGACCTGCTCGAGTGGCAGCAACGGTGGCAGCTGGCCAGCGCGGTCGCTCAGGCGCAGCGCGAGTCCGTCGTCGTGGTGCACATGCCGCGGATGCGTTCGGCTCTGGTGGATTCTGGCTGCTCAGGGCATATGGCGCCGGTCCGTCAGCTGGCTTCTGCGCGGTCTGTGGCCTCGGTGTCCAGCGCCGCCGGGTAGCTAAACGGCAGGGGACCGTAGACTCGCGGCTTGTGCTGGGAGAAAAGGGCACAATAGCGGCGGCTGTCCGTGTGCGTTGTTTCTGTTCGGGTGGATGCTGTGCTTGTTGAGCGGGCACAGATCGAGGCCGCGTTGCCCGGCTATGAGCTGGGGGACCAGATCGGCTCGGGCGGCTTCGGTCTCGTGCTGGCCGGCTGGCAGACCAGCCTGCAGCGTGACGTGGCGATCAAGGTGCTGGCCGCGGGCAGAAACCCGAGGTCGCAGGCCGCGGCCTCGGCGGAGGCGCGGATCCTCGCGGGGCTCGACCATCCGCACATCGTGCGGGTGTTCGACTACCGGGAGGCCGAGGGGCTGCGGCTGATCGTGATGGAGCGGCTGTCCGGGGGCACGTTGACCCAGCGTCGGGCGCAGCTCGGTCCCGACGCGGTCTGTGCCATCGGGCTGGCCGTGGCGGATGCCCTGAGCTGCGCGCATGCCAACGGCGTGCTGCACCGCGACATCAAGCCGGACAACGTCATGTTCGACGCGTCCGGGGTGTTGAAGGTGGTTGATTTCGGCATCGCGAAGCTCATCGGTGCCACACCGGTCACCGCGAGCGCGGTGGTGGGCACGCCGCTGTTCATGGCTCCCGAGCAACTGGCCGGCGGGCGTGTCGGTCCGGCGACGGACCTGTACGGGCTCGCCATGCTGCTGCACCACCTGCTCGCCGGCCGTCCCGTGAACCCCGACCACCCCGACCACCCCGACCACCCCGACCACCCGGGCCACCCGGGCCACCCGGGCCACCCCGACCACCTGGGCAGTCCGCGCGACGCGGGTCGTCCAGGCGTGGCGGGCTACCAGGGCCAGGCCGGCCAGGCGGGCTGGCCCGGGGAGGAGGAGACGTGGTCGCTGGGTCTGCCATCGCCGCGTCCGCTGCCGCCGCGTCCGCTGCCGCCGCGTGCGCTGCCGCCGCGTGCGCTGCCGCCGCGTGCGCTGCCGCCGCGTGCGGGTCCGTCGGGTCCGTCGGGTCCGTCGACGGTGGAGCCGTTGGTGCGGGCGGGGTCGGTGTCGGTGACTCGACTCCGACCGATCGTTCCCGGGCCGTTGCCAGCAGCGGTGCCGAAAGAGGTCGGGGAGGTGGTGCTCGCCGCCTTGGCCGCGGACCCGGCACAACGTCCGGACTCGGCGCGGGTGTTCGCTCTCGCCCTGGCGCGCGCGGCCGCGGACGTCTATGGCCCGAGCTGGGTGATGCGGTCCGGGGTGCCGATCAGACTGCACGACGATGTCCGTGCCATCGCCGAGCGGCCGTCCAGACTGCACTGGGCGGCCCTGCCAGTGAGCGGGGAGACGGCTGCTCCCACGTCGATACCGGATGAGCCGGTCGTCGACCGATCTCGGCCGCCGAGGCTGCGATCGCTGGCATCGCTGTTGGCGAGAGCGGCACCGGCGCCGGCGGGCTCTGCCTCTGCCCCGGCGACATCTGGGCCGCGGGCGACATCTGGGCCGCGGGCGGAGGCGCCACGGGTAGCGGAGCCGCGTCCAGCGCAGCCGTGGGCGGATGGGTCGCGAGCGGGTGAACCGCGGATGGCAGGGTCGGCGGCGGATGGATCGGGGGCGCAGGTGTCGCGGGTGGATGCGTCGGGGTCGGCGGCGTCGGGAGTGGCTGCGTCAGGAGTGGCTGCAGGAGCGGAGGCGTCGGGGGTGGCAGCGGCGGCAGCGGACGTGGTGGGGGAGCCAGGGGACATGAGACAGCCCGCGTCGGGGGTGGCCTCGGGAGGTGCGGGTGCTGTGGCGGGGGGCAGGGGCCAGCGGCGGCGCAGCGGGGCCAGGCAGCGGCGGCGGGGAGGCAGGCGGCGCTGGGCGGTTCTGGTCGCGGCTGGGGTGGTGGTCACGGGGCTGGCGGTGACGGGGCTGGCGGTGACGGGGGTTCTGCTGTTCGTCGGCGGTGGCGAAGGTGGCGGTGGCGAGCAGCGGCAGGCCAGGCTGATCGGGCGACCGCTGACCGGGCACACCAACTGGGTGGCGGCGCTGGCGTTCGCCCCGGACGGGCGCACGATGGCCAGCGGCAGCAAGGACGGCACCGTCCGGCTGTGGGATGTGGGTGATCCGGCGCGTCCGCGGGCGCTCGGCGTGACCTCGCCACCGACGGCGGGGGTGCTCGCGGTCGCCTTCTCGCCGCGGGGGGACGTCCTGGCGCTGGCGAACTGGGATGGTTCGGAACAGCTGTGGGACGTGCGCGATCCGTCCCGTCCGCGGTTGCTGCCGGTCGGTTTTCCGCGCAGCGCCACCTCGCTGAGCTGGGTGGCGTTCAACGCGGACGGGCAGCGACTGATGGACGGGACCAAAAGCGGGATCGTCCGGTACTGGGATGTCACCGATCTGCGCCATCCGCATCTGCTCAGAGAGCTGGCCGCGGGTAGTTCGCCGGTGGACTGGGTGCGCCAGACCGCCGATCCGCTCGGCGCGTACCTGACCACCTCGGGCGGCGACGAGAAGAGCCAGCGGATCAAGCTGTGGTGGATGACCGCCGAGTCCGAGCCCAGCCTGCTCGCGGACCTGTCGACCGGGCACTCCGGTCCGGTCTACGGCCTGGCGATGTCGACGGACCTGCGGACCCTGGCCACCGGCGGCAAGGACACCACCATCCGGTTATGGGACACGACGAATCCGAGTGCGCTCCGTCCGCTCTCGTCGCTGCCGCGCGGCCACAGCAGTTCGGTGTGGTCGCTGGCCTTCTCGCCGAACGGACGGGTGCTGGCCAGCGGCAGCTTCGACAACACCGTCCGGCTGTGGGATCTCGGCGACCGCGGGGCCCCACAGCCGCTGGGCGGGCCGCTGACCGGGCACACCGACTTTGTGCAGGCGGTCGTCTTCTCGCCGGACGGCCGTCTTCTCGCCACCGGCAGCCGGGACGGCACGATCCGGCTCTGGCACGTCCCGAGTGCTCCCGCCGTCGAGAGCCGCTGACCGTCTGGGCGGGTCCGGGTTGAGCCTGGCGGCCTGTCCAGGTCGCATCGCGGCGATCGGCGCGCGGTCAGGGTGGGGTGGGGCGGGGGCGGTCGCTGACCACTGACTCCTTGCTGGGCGGGAAGGTTGTGCGTCCTCCTCAGGTGGGTTCGTCCGTGTGTTCGTACCCGATGGGCGATGGGGGGTGCACGGGGTCATCGCGGACGGCTGCGGACGGGGACGCGGCGGGGCCAGTGGCCACGGAATGTGACCAAATGGCGCGACTTTGGGTATGCGGTGGGTATGGCGTGGGTGGGGGTCGGGCTGTCGGATCTTTCGGTGGGGCCCCGGGAACGCGAAGAAGTGGTAGCCGCAACGTGCCTGTGGTTGGTGGGTGTTCTCCCCCGCGGAGCTTTCGCCTGCTGGTCTGGTCCTCGGCGCACGTATCCAGGAGTGGAGGGGCTTCCGCGGCTGTGGCCGTGGCTGGAGGATTGAGGCGTCAATGCGTGTGTTGCTGGTCGAGGACGACCATGGCGTGGGTGGTGCGATCAAGGATGTGCTCGACGCCCGCGGCCATCCGGTCGAATGGGTGACCCGAGGGGCCGACGCGCTGCTGCGCCATCGGGGTGCGGACCTGTTGCTGCTGGACCTGGGGCTGCCGGACATCAGCGGGCTGGAGGTGCTGCGGCGGCTGCGGCGGCTGGCGGCCACCCCGATCCTGGTGCTGACGGCGTCGGGTACCGATGAGCGCGACATCGTCCGCGGTCTGCGCCTGGGTGCGGACGACTACCTGCTCAAACCGGTCCGGATGGACGAACTGCTGGCCCGGATGGAGGCGGTGCTGCGCCGCGCCCAACGGGAGGAGGGCATCCCGGCGATCAGTCGGGTTCAGGTGGGCGGCGTCGCCATCGACCTCGACACCCACCTGGTCACGGTGGCCGGTGAGGAGGTGGTGCTGACCCGGATCGAGTTCGAGATCCTCGCCGTACTGGCGCGTAAGGCGGGTACCGCGGTCAGCCGCGAACAGCTGCTCGACGAGGTGTGGGGCGACGCGTACGTCGCCGTGTCGCGGACCTTCGACGTCCATCTGTCGAAACTGCGCAAGAAGCTTGGCCGGCCGAGCCCGCTGCACAACATTCGCGGCTTCGGTTACCGGCTGGGCGACTGAGGTGCGTAGACGGCTGCTGATCGTGCTCATCGCGGCCGGGCTCGCGGCGCTGGCGGCCTTCGCCGTCCCGCTGCTCTACACCACCGCCGCGGAACGCACCGACCGGTTCGTCGGCCGGCGCACCGCCGACATCAACCGGTTCGCCGAACTCGCCGTGACCGGATCGGACCAGCTCGAACCCGAGATCGACGCGCATGCCGACCTGTACGGCGACGCCGTCATCGTCGTCGATGCCGCCGGCCAGCCGATCGTGCGCCGCGGGGATCTGCCCGACGGACCCGAGGTGGACCGGGCGATCGACGCGGCGCTGCGCAACCAGCGGCAGGCGAGCCTGCCTGACCTGCGGCCCTGGTCGAGTGGCCAGGTCGTGTTCGCCCGTCCAGTCGGCAACGGCATCGAGGTGTCCGGCGCGGTGCTGTTGCTGAGCAGCCGGGAGCGGGCCGCCGCCGACGTGGGACGGGTCTGGGAGCACGTCCTGTTCGGTGTGCTCGCCATCGCAGCCCTGTTCGCCACGCTGATCCTGCTGCTGGTGCGCTGGGTGCTGCGTCCCATCACCCAGCTGGAACACGGTCTGCGGGCCGTCGGCAAGGGCGTGCACAGCGCCTACGTCCCGCCGCAGCAGGGGCCGTCCGAGGTGCGTACGCTGCTCACCTCGTTCAACCGGATGGCGGACGTGGTCACCGAGTCGGCCCGCCGTCAGCGTGCCCTCATCGACGACACCTCCCACCAGTTGCGCAATCCGCTGATGGCCCTGCGGCTGCGGATGGACACCCTCGCCGACCGGCTGCCCCCCGACGCCCAGAAGACCTACACCTCCATGGTCGCCGAGGCCGGCCGGCTCCAGGTCCTGCTGGACGGCATGCGCGCCCTGGCCGTCGCAGACGCCGCCGCCACCGAACTCGCCGCCCGACCCCCGTCCGAGCAGACCTGCGACGCGGCCACCATCACCCGCGACCGCATCGAGTTCTGGACGACCGCCGCCCGCGCCCGCGGTGTCGTGCTCCTCGACCGGACCCCGCCCGGACCCATCCCCCTGCGCTGCACGGACACCGACCTGGAGCAGATCGTGGACGTGCTGATCGACAACGCCATCAAGTACGCCCCCCGCAGCACCGTGACCGTCACGGTCAGCGCCCGCTGGCCCGCCGCCCGCGGCCGGATCACCGTCGCTGACGACGGCCCCGGCGTGCCCGAATCGGAACTGCCGCATCTGACCGAACGCTTCCGCCGAGGCCCCTCGACCCTGCGCCCGGAGGACCCCGCCGCCACCGGCTCCGGCCTCGGCCTCGCGATCGCCGAACGGCTCACCACCAACCACGGCGGACGCCTCATCCTCGCGCGCGTGTCACCGCACGGCCTGTCCGTCGACGTCGACCTGCCCGCCGGCCCGCGGCCAGCCCCCGCGCCCACCTCGACGACCTCCGGTTCCGGTTCCGGCGCCGTGGGCACCGACGGCCACGCGGACGGGGTGAACCTGGCCGACTCCATCCGCGCCGACACCACCCCGACGATCCTGCTGCCCGTCCTGCGCCGCCACCGCGCCCACCGCCGCACCCGCCGCGAGACCATCACCGCGACCCGCCCACCGGACAGCCCGCGTTCGACCTCCGCGCACCCCGCCACCCAGGGACCCAGCACCACACGTTCCGGCATCCCGCGTGCCGAGACCCCGCGTGCCGAGACCCCGCGTGCTGACACCCCGCGTGCTGACACCGTCGGCATCCAGCGTCCTGGCAGCGCGGACATCCAGCGCGTGAGCGGGTCTGGCGCGGGGCGGGCGAGCGTCGCTCTTACCCGTGAGGTGGACGTTCCATCGCGGCCGGCCAGGGCCAGGGCCAGGGCCGGAGCCGAGGCCGAGGCCGAGGGTGGGGCCGGCGGCGTCGGTGAGCGTGCGGCGTCGCGGACGGGCCTGTCCGTGACGCCGGAGGTGGACGTCCCCGTGGATCGGGATGGTACGCGGGACGAGAGCGTCCGCCCGGAGCGGACCACCGCGGCGGACGGGACACCCGACGAGGAACGGGCCCCGAGCGCGCCCGGGTCGGGTCCACACGGGTCGGGTCCACACGGGTCGGGTTCGGGTTCGCGCGGTTCGGGTTCGCCCGGGTCGGAATCGGGTTCGCGCGGGTTGGGTTCGGGCGGGTCGCGGGGGCCGGCGGCATGACGATCTCCCGACGGAACGTGCTGCTGGGCGGCGCGCTTGGTACGGCCTGCGCCGTGACCGCGGGACTCACCGCGGCCTGTGGGCGCTCGGGGCACACGATCTCGATCGCCGCGGGCGAACCGGACGGCTTCTACATCGAGTTCGCGAATCTGCTCCGACCGCTGCTGGACGCCCGGGTCATCCCGACGCTCGGCAGCGTGCAGAACATCCGCGCGGTCACCGCCGGCACCGCCGACCTGGGGCTGGCCCTCGCCGACTCGTTGGACGCCGCCCGCATCGGTGCCCCGGCCTTCGGTGGCCGTCCGATGACGTTGTACGCGCTGGGCCGGGTCTACGAGAACTACATGCAGCTCGTGGTCCGTGCGGACAGTCCGGTGCGCACGCTCACGGACCTGGCCGGACGGTCGGTGTCGCTGGGGGCGAACGGCTCGGGCGCGGCGCTGTTCGGCGAGCGGCTGTTCGCCACCGCGGGGGTGCAGCCGGGACAGACCCGGCATCTGGCGCTCACCGACGCCGTCGCCGCGCTGCGCGACAACATGATCGACGCGATGCTGTGGTCCGGTGGCGTCCCGACCCCGCTGCTCGCCGAGGCCGACCGGGCCTGGGGCATCCGCCTGCTCGACCTCGGCGACTACGTCCCCGCCCTGCGCGCCCGGTACGGCCGGTACTACGACCAGCTCGCCCTGCCCGCCGGCAGCTACCGCTCGGTCAGCGCCGTACGCACCATCGGCGTGCCGAACCTGCTGGTCACCGGTACCCACACGGATGACTCGGTGGTCCGCGACACCGTCCGCGCCCTGGTCGAACACGCGGGCCAGCTCGTCCCCGCCCAGGCTCGCGGCACCCAGTACCTCGACGTCGGCAACCTCATCAACACCGAGCCGCTTCCCCTGCACCCCGCTGCGGCTAGCACCTACCGGGCGCTGCGCGGCTGAGAGCCGGTCCGCGAGCGTCCCGGCGATTGTGGCCGCGTTCTGGCCGGGCGACGCCCGATTCTCCAGAAGGCGTCCGGGTCGTGTTTCCACGGTGCCTGGAATCGGCTGTCCCGCTGGTCCGTCCTGTGGGAAGGCGCTGACGTGTCATGGGCGTCCGCTGGCCGTTGAGGTCCGAGCCGGGATGGTCCTGGCGGCGGGTGGAATTGATACTTCTACAATGCGGGGGCGGTGAGAAGCGGGTCCGGCGGTGAGCGGGAAATCGGCGGACGACCGCGGCTCAGGAGAGGAGAAATCGCGTGCCTGAGCTGCGGAGACGGACGCGCCCAGGTCGGCTCGTGGTCCGCGGCCCGTTCGCCGGGCAGACCCGGGTAACCGGATGTGGCAGGAATATGGCATCAGTATCCGCGCAGCCGCAGCCGCAGCCGCAGCCGCAGCCGTCGGATGGCGGGACGATTCTGATTCTCACCCTGGGCTATCTGATGGTGGCGGCAATGCTGGTGGTGGTGGTGACCGACGTGTCGGCGGTGTACCTGGCGCGGCGCTCGGTGGCATCGGCGGCGGACGGCGCCGCCCTGGCCGCGGCGCAGCGGATTGACGAGAACGCCGTGTACACCGCCGCGGGCACGCTGGACCGGCTGCCGTTGGCGGACATCGACGAGACGGTGTCGCGGTACCAGCAGCAGGCCGACCCCAGTGGGCGGACGTCCCTGTCCGCGAGCCTCGTCGATGCGGCGACGGTGCAGGTGGAAGGGACGCGGACGGTCGACCTGCCGGTAGTGGGCGTACTGGGCGTCGGGCCGGTCACCGTTCGGGCCGGGGCGCAGGCACAGTCGGTGGTCCGCCAGCCCGTCGAACCATGACGCCCTGTTCCCCGGCGCCCTGTTCGCCAGCGTTCAGCTCGCCAGGGCCCCGCGCGTCAGGGCCCCGTTCGCCAGCGCCCCGTTCGCCAGCCGCGGCACTCCCGGTGCTCTGACTGTCGCCTTTCATGGTGTCGACGCTGGACGTCCCCTCGCCGTAGGCGCTGAGGGTGGCGGCGCGCAGGACGGAGGCGGTGGCGGCCGACACGCCGAAACCCGTCGCGCCGAAGCCGGAGGCGCCGAAACCCGTCGCGCCGAAGCCGGTCGTGCCGAGAACGGGGGAACCCGGCTCGCGGGCAGCGGCGTTACCGGGGCCGGTGGCGGGGGTGGCGCCGAGGGTGAAACGGGCGGGGAGCCGGGCGGTGCGCGGGTCCGGTTCGGGTTCGCGGTGCAACCAGGGGGTGGTGGCGTCGACGAGGTCGTCGAGGCCTTCGCCGGTGCGCTGCTCGGACAGTGCGGAGACGTCCCGGACGAGCCGGGCGAGCCACTCGGCGGGGCGCGTGGCGGACAGGGCCACGGCTCGTCCGGCGTGGTCGGCGGCTTCGTCGCGGTCGGGGAACTCGCGGGCCAGCGCCGCGCGGGCCTGGGCCATCCGGACCGAGACGACCATTCCGGTCTGGCCGGAGCCGGTGACCAGGTGGGCGGCGCGTTCCAGGTGCGGGGTGGCCTCGTCGGCGGCGCCGACGGTGGTGAGTGCCTCGGCGCAGGCGAGTGCGAGGTCGGCGGGGGAGTAGGTCTCCAGGGCGAAGCCGGGGGTGCCGAAGGCGGTGTCGTCGAGGCGTTCCATCGTCTGCCAGGCGCGGGCGACGCCTTCGCGGACCCCGGCCGCGTCGCCGGTGGCGGCGTAGGCGCTGGTCACGACCTTCCCGGCGATCAACGCGCGGGTGGCGCTGAACCCGGCGATCCGGGCGGCCACCCCGGCGATCTGCAGGGCGACCGCGGGGCTGTGCGGACGGACGATCCGGGCTCGCAGCGCCAGGGCCCGCGCGGCGAGCGGACCGTCGCCGGCGGCGCGGGCGAGGGCCGCCGCCCGGTCGGCCCGCATGGCGGCGTCCGCGTGCCGACCTCGGTCGTAGGCGGTGGCGGCAGCGGCTGTCATGACCGCGGCGTGCAGACGCATCCAGTCCAGGGCGGCGCGCCCGCGCAACCGGTGTCGGCCGGGTACCGCCCGGGTCGCCTGCTCGAGTTCGGCCAGAGCGGCGGCGGTCGTGGCGAGTTCGGTGGTCTCGTAGGCGCCGACGGCCGCGTCGAGTACAGCGGAGCAGACCTCGTGCAGGACGGCGGGCCGCTCGTCCGCGTGACGGGCGAGCTCACGGCCGATGAGGCCGCCGGGAGTGGACGGGCCGGGGCCGGTGCTGTCGGCATCCATGCCTATGGCGCCCATCGCGAGGCTGGTGGCGATGAGAACGGTACTTCGATCCGCTCCCGCGCCAGGGGTCGGGTGGGGCATGATGGCAACCTTCGTGGCTCGGCGGGAATGGTCACGCCGCGGCCCGGAGACAGCGGACGGTGACGGGCGGCGACCTGGTGTGCGGCCATCGGGGTTAACCCGGCGGTCCGACCGGTCAGCGGGCAGGTTTCGGTTGCCATCGCAGCCTCCTTGCATCCCACGCACAGCATCGGACATTCGGCGAATTCAACGCTGAAGTCCGCATCTGAAGATATCCTCTCGATGCCGCATATGCCGGTGTTCGTCCCCGCCAACGATGTGGGCCAGATCTCTTCGTCAAATGCCGTGAGCGCCGGGACGGCAGATCATCCGAGTGGGTGCGCTGGTCCGGTGCGGACTCGATTGTCCTTGGCGCGGGTGCTGGTTGGCCAAATGCTCCCGGCACGTCGTTTCATGTTTCACTGCGATGTCGTCAGGGCATTGCATGTTTCGATGATGTGTTCTTTCACGACTGGCGCCGTGGCGCGGATCGGGCTGTCCGTGGTCGACCACGGACCGGTCCGCCACCGGAGGGCTGCGACGTGTGACGGATGGGTGGGCGGGCCGCGCGGGCCCGCGACCAGGCCGCACGAGCCCGCGGCCGGGCTACGGCCGGCGCTACCACCGCGACCGGGCCGGGTCGTGACCGCAGCGAGCGGGTGGCGACCGCCGCGACCGGGCCGGGACGGGGGTCGGTGGACGTGTGGACGTGTGGACGTGTGCGGGGCCAAGATCGGTGCTTCGGTGGGTGTGCGACGGTCCCGGTAAGGTGAATGACATGGCCGCCGACCTGTCCGAGGAGATCAAACAGCTTGATGCCACGCTCAGCGGCATCGAGTCCGTGCTCGACCTGGCAGCGCTGCGTCGCCGCGCCGAGGAGCTCGAGCAGCAGGCGGCGGATCCAGAGCTGTGGTCAGACCAGGATCGGGCGCAGGCGGTCACCCGCAGGCTGTCCTCCACCAAGGGTGATCTCGCTCGGGTGGAGGGGCTGCGCAGCCGGCTCGACGATCTCCTCGCCGCGGTCGATCTCGGAGACGACGACCTGCTCGACGAGGCGGCCGCCGGCCTGCCCGCGCTCACCACGGACATCGCCGCCCTCGAGGTGCGCACGCTGCTGTCCGGTGAGTACGACGAGCGCGACGCGATCGTCCAGCTCTCCGCCGGCGCCGGCGGTGTCGACGCCGCGGACTGGACGGCGATGCTGCTGCGGATGTACCTGCGCTGGGCGGAGCGGCACGGCTACGCCACCGAGGTCTTCGACACCTCCGAGGCGGAGGAGGCCGGCCTGAAGTCGGCGACCTTCCAGATCAAGGCCCCCTACGCCTACGGGACGCTGCGCAGCGAGCACGGGGTGCACCGGCTCGTGCGTATCTCCCCGTTCGACAACCAGAACCGCCGGCAGACCTCGTTCGCCGGCGTCGAGGTCACACCGGTCGTCGAACTGTCCGACCATGTCGATATTGACGACAAGGAACTTCGGATCGACATTTTCCGGTCATCCGGCCCGGGTGGTCAGGGCGTCAACACCACCGACTCCGCGGTGCGGATCACCCATCTGGCGACCGGCATCGTGGTCACCTGTCAGAACGAGCGCAGCCAGTTGCAGAACAAGGCGGCGGCGATGATCGTCCTGCAGGCGAAACTGCTCGAGCGGCGCCGGGCCGAGGAAGCCGCGGAAAAGGCCCGGATCACCGGCGGCCCGCAGGACGTCTCCTTCGGCTCACAGATCCGCAACTACGTGCTGCATCCGTACCAGCTGGTCAAGGATCTGCGTACCGACACCGAGACCTCCAACACCGGCGGCGTTCTCGATGGCGAACTCGACGCGTTCATCGACGCCGAGATCCGCTGGCGGCGTTCCGCCGAGAACCCGGCCTGATCGGGTCGGGCCTGATCGGGTCGGCCATCCGGCGCGGCACGACACCGCCGGATGGCCGGTAGATATCCTTTTTCGCGGGTTCGAGGCGTATCCACCGTGGCCATCCGGTGAAATTCTGTTCGATCTGATCGTGGTGACGGGGGGCTCGGGGTCCCCGCGGGTGGGTGGTTCCTGATCCCCGCCGGACGCACCGGGCACGGCGGTCGGGACCATTGGCACGCCCGGTATGCGCGTGTAGAGTCCCGGAGTAGTTCGCGCACCGTTCGATGTTTAAACTTCGCTCGCTCCGTCCGGTTCGCGCGCTGCGACGCCTGATGGGAACCCTCATGGGAAGTACGTCCGTGTCACCTGTTCGTCCACGATTGAACACCGTCGTCGCGGAGGGAGTGCGGCCCGTGTACCCCCAGTTCTGCACACACCGGCAGATACGCGGAATTGACCGGCCTAATCCGGGCGTAGCAGCCGCCGCGGCGGGCAGGGAGTGATGGTGACCACCATGACGACCGCACTTCCCGGGGTTGACACCGGCCTGATCGAGCCTGCGCTCGCGACTCCGTTGCCCGTTCTGATGTATCACAGCGTGGGTGATTCGGTGAGCGCCGATTTCCGGCGCTGGGAGGTCCCGCCGGGCGCGTTCGCCGAGCAGCTCGGCGCGCTGTCCGCGAACGGCTATCACCTCACCGGTCTGTCCGACGCGCTGGCGCATCCCGAGCGTCGCCAGGTGGCGATCACCTTCGACGACGGCTTCGAGGATTTCGTCACCACCGCGCTGCCCGCGCTGCAGAACGTCGGCGCCGGCGCCACCCTCTACGTCCCCACCGCCTACGCCGGCCGCCGCGCCTCCTGGCTCGACGGTTACAGCGAACGTAACCTTCCCCTGCTGGACTGGCCCGATCTCGCCGCCCTCGCCGGCGAGGGTGTCGAACTCGGTTCGCACGGCCATCGCCACCTCGAGCTGGACGTCGTCCCCACCGCCCTCGCCCGCTACGACGTGACCGCCAGCCGTCGGGCCATCGAGGAGAACACCGGCCGCAGCCCCGACAGCTTCTCCTATCCGTTCGGATACCACTGCGCGTCCGTGCGCAGCGTCGTCGCCGCGGCCGGGTTCTGCTCCGCCTGCGAGATCGGTTACCGCCTGCACCAGCCGATCCGGTCCCGGTTCGCGATCAGCCGGCTCGTCGTGGAACCCACCGCCGGCGCGGTCGAGATCCTTCGCCTGGTCGCCCAGGGCCACCGCGATGCCCTCGCCAGCGCCCGGCGCAGCCTGCGCTCCGGCTGGCGGGCCTACCGCGCGGCCCGCTGGCGTCTCGGCCGCGGCGCCTGAGCTACCGCACGGCACCGCACGGCACCGCACGGCGGCGCTGCACGGCGGCACTGCCCACGGAACGCCGGGGCGTCCGAGGGTGTGACGCATCTGGGGGTTCCGCGCCGTCGGTGCTGGCCAACCCGCACACTGGGATGAGTCGTGCCCCTTGGGGTGGGTCGGTCTCTGGCGGGCAGGGGTCTGGCAGGCGGGCGGAGGCGAGTGGCGTTGGACAGCTATGGCGGGTCGGACGGCCATGACGGGCTGGACAGCTATGGCGGGCCGGACGGGCCGGGCGGATTGGGCGGATTCGTCGGTGGATGGGTGGCGCTGGTCGGTGGCGGGCCGGGGCGGGCGGATCTGATCACTGTCCGTGGCCTGCGGTTGCTGCGGATCGCGGACGTCGTCGTCGTCGACCGGCTGGCCCCGCGGGAACTGCTGGCAGAGACCCGGCCGGGCAGTGAGATCGTCGACGCCGGCAAGGCGCCGCACGGTCACAACCTCACCCAGGACGAGATCAACGCCGTGATCGTCGACCGTGCCTCCCGGGGGCTGGGGGTGGTCCGCCTCAAGGGCGGTGACCCGTTCGTGTTCGGCCGTGGCGGCGAGGAGGCACTGGCCTGCGCCGCCGCCGGCCTACCCTGCGAGATCGTCCCGGGCGTGACCAGCGCCGTCGCCGTCCCGGCGCTCGCCGGCATCCCGGTCACCCATCGGGGCGTCACCCAGGACGTGACCATCGTCAGCGGTCACGTCGACCCCTCCCATCCGGGTTCCACCGTCGACTGGGACGCCCTGGCCACCGGCCCGGGCACGATCGTCGTGCTGATGGGAGTGACGGCCCTCGCCGGGGTCAGCCGGGAACTGCTCAAACGCGGCCGCCCCGCGGACACCCCCAGCGCCGTGATCCACGCTGGCGGCACCCCGGACGAAACGGTCGTCGTCGGACCCCTGTCCGAGATCGCCACCCGTGCCGCCGAGGCGCACATCGCCTCGCCCGCCGTCATCGTCGTCGGCGAGGTGGTAGCCCTGCGCGACCGTCTCCTGGACGGCCACCTCGCGGCCCGCACCGCCCTGGCCGCGCACACCCACCCGCACCGTCACTGACATCACGCGTCACGGCGGGGTCGGTCAGGTCAGGGCAGCGCGTCAGGTCAGGGCAGGGCGAGGACGCGGTCGTCGCCAGCGCGGGGCCGGCCGCGGCCGTCGGTGTTGTTGGTGAGAATCCAGACCGAGCCGTCGGGGGCGTTGACAGCGGCCCGCAGCCGACCCACGCTCGCCGTACCGGTCAGGATCGCCGTCGGTCGCCCCGAGACACCGGCGCCGGCGAGTCGCACCTCCCACAGCCGTTGCCCGCGCAGGGCGGCGACGTACAGGGTGGAGCCGCGAATGGCGATGCCGCTGGGGGATGCCTGGGCGGTCGTCCAGGTGACCAGGGGATTGTGAAAACGGCCGCCGTCGGTGTCGCCGGTGCCCTCGACGACCGGCCAGCCGTAGTCGCCGCCCGCGACGATCAGATTGATCTCGTCGAAGCGGTCCTGGCCGAACTCGGACGCCCACAGCCTGCCGTCGCCATCCCAGGCGAGGCCCTGGACGTTGCGGTGCCCCAGGCTGTACACCAGCGAGCCGGGGAACGGATTGTCCGCCGGGACACCGCCGTCCGGGCGCAGGCGCAGGATCTTGCCGTTGAGGCGCTCGCGGTTCTGCGCCAGGGTGCGGTCGCCGGTGTCGCCGACCCCCGCGTACAACATTCCGTCCGGGCCGAACCGGATGCGCCCACCGTTGTGGATGACCCCGGCGGCCAGACCGGTGAGGATCGGCGTCGGCGCCTCGACCCGCATCCCGACGCCCCCCGCCCCGCCGGTTCCCGCCCCAGCGCCGGTGCCGCCGCCGGTCACGCGGAAGCGGACGATGCGGTTGTCCTGCGCGGACGTGTGGTAGGCGTAGACGTAACGGTCGGTGGCGAACGTCGGGGAGACGGCGAGGCCGAGCAGGCCGGACTCGCCGTGGTGCACGACACCGGGAAGCGTCGTCAGCACGCTCGGGGTGCTGCTACCAGCCGGCAGACGCAGGATGCGGCCGCTGTCCCGCTCGCTGATCAGGGCGTCGCCGGAGGGCAGGAACGCCACGTCCCAGGGGGAGGCGAGACCACTCGTCACCGTTCGCACACCGTTCGCGCCGGTGGTCGAGCCCAGCGCCTCGGGAGACGCCGTGCTGCCCGATGCGGCCGTGCCCGATGCGGCGGTGCCGGCGGCCGGGCTGGCGGCGGGGGAGCCGCGGGTGCTGGCGGAGTCGCCGCAGGCCACCAGACCGAGCCCGGCCAGCAGGCCCAGCGCGCACGCGGCGGCACCGAGACGCAGTGCGCGCGTGGCCGCACCGACGCTCGGCGCGCGCGTGGCTCGGTTGGGATGTGGCGTGTGCGTGGGGCGCGCGGCAGGCCCGGGGCGCGCGGGGGGTTCGGCGCTCACCCGCGCGGCTCCCTCACCTGCTGGCGGTGTCACGGACGGGACGGGACCAGGCGATCAGGAGGCGTGGCGAACAGCCAGCGCCGTGAGCACCATGATGATCACCAGGATCGTCAGGAAAAGCTGTGGGGACAGGTTCGGTGAGTTGCGCCGCAGGTACTCCCGGGACGCTCGGCACGTCGGGCACCGGCCTTCGATCACCAGACCCGAGCAGCTCGCGCAGACCAGATCCTCGCTGCCCATGCCGCCTCCTTCCCGCGGCACCAGACCGCACCTGCGAAAACATCAAACGTCTCGCCGGGGAGGTTCGTTCCGGGTCTGATGTCGTGGCAGAACCGTGACGCCCTCACGGTACGCCCGTGCGCGCCCTTTCGCCGCGCTCACTGTCAGTCCGAAGCATGACCGTGCGTACCCGGAAACTCCGCCGGGCGGCGCGCCCGCATGATGCGGCTCCGGTCACGCCCTACCATCTCCGTCACGGAATGTGTGCAGCGTGGTGCCTTGCGTGAGGAGGGTGCAGTGATCGTCCTGGACGCGGTGAGCAAGTGGTATCCCAGCGGCATCCGTCCCGCTCTGTCCGATGTCAGCGCGGAGATCGGCGCGGGAGAGTTCGTGTTCCTCGTCGGACCGTCCGGTTCGGGCAAGTCGACCCTGCTGCGGCTGCTCCTGCGGGAGGAACGGGCGTCCAGCGGGCAGGTCGTCGTCGCCGGACAGGACGTCGCGCGCATCCCCGACCGCCGGGTGCCGCGCCTGCGCCGGACCGTCGGCTGCGTCTTCCAGGACTACCGGCTGCTCCCGAACCGGACCGTCGCCGCCAACGTCGCCTTCGCCCTGGACGTCATCGGACGGCCCCGACATGTCGTGCGCAGCATCGTCCCCGAAGCGCTGGAACTCGTCGGACTGGGGGAGAAGGCCCAGAGCTACCCGGACGAGCTCTCCGGTGGCGAACAACAGCGGGTGGCGATCGCCCGGGCCTTCGTCGGACGCCCACGGGTACTGCTCGCCGACGAACCCACCGGCAACCTCGACCCCACCACCAGCATCGAGATCATGCACCTGTTGGACGCCATCCACCAGGCCGGCACGACCGTCCTGATGGCCACGCACAACGCCGCCCTCGTCGACGCGATGCGCCGCCGCGTCCTCGAACTGTCGGACGGCACCCTCGTACGCGACGAGGCCCGCGGCGGCTACGACACCGCCCCCGTACCCCTCGCGCCAAGCATCCCGACCCAGTCCGGCCGCGAACTGCCATGGTCCCCCGGGGCTGGCGGGCCATCCGGGGCTGCCGGCGTGTCCGGGGCTGGCGGCGTGTCCGGGGCTGGCGGGGCGTCCGGAACCGCGGGGGCGTCCGGGGCTGCCGGGGTGTCCGGGGCGTCCGGGGTGCCGGCTTCGCGTGGGGTGGTGGGCTGATGCGGCCGGGACCGCTGGCCGCACTGTGGTGGACGGGCCTGCGTCGCAACCTCGCGATGACCGCCTCGGTGATCGTCACGATCACCATCTGCCTGGCCATGCTCGGCGCCGGACTGCTGCTGCGTGCCCAGGTGCACACCATCGACCGCTACCTGCTCGGCCAGCTCGAGGTCGTCGTCGACCTCACCGACGCCATCACCCCCGCGCAGCGCTCCGCCCTCGAGGCTGACCTGCACGCCGACCCGGCGATCACCGCCGTCCGGTACGAAAGCAAACAGCAGGTCTTCGACCGCTTCCGCCGGGACTTCCGCGGCTCCCCGGACGTCGTCGCCGGCGTCGCCCCCGAGGACCTGCCCGCCGCCCTGCGCCTCACCCTGGCCGACCCCCGCACATCCGGCGATGTCGTCGTCACCTACACCGGCCTCGACGGGGTGGAGGCCGTCCGCGACCAGCGGGCCCTGCTGGCGCCGCTCTACCGTTTCCTCGACGCCTTCACGATCGGCGCGTTCACCCTCGCCGCGGTTCAGGCCCTGGCCTCGTTCGCCCTGATCTACACGATGATCCGCATCTCCGCGCACGGTCGACGCCGGGAGACCGCCATCATGCGTCTGGTCGGCGCGTCCAACGGGACGATCCGGGCGCCGTTCGTGCTCGAGAGCGCGGTCGCCGGCGTGGTCGGCGGCCTGTGCGCCGCCGGCCTGCTGGTCGCCACGAAGGTCCTGCTGGTGGACGGCCAGTTCACCCGCCAGTCCACCTTCCCCCTCTTCGACTGGTCGGCCGTCTGGGAATCCGCCGCCGCCGTCCTGGCCGTAGGCCTGTTCGCCGCCGCAGCCATGGCCTCCCTGGCCCTGCGCCGCCACCTACGCGTCTGACCCCACCCCCGCGTCCTGGTCCTCGCGTCCCAGCCCCCAGCCCCCGTCTCTGTCTGCCCCGGTCCCGGTCCTGGTCGCCTCCGGTCCCCGTCCCTGTCGCCCCCCGGTCCCCGTCCTCATCTCCCATCCGAACCCTCATCGCCTCACGGCCCACCGGACGAAACCCCGGCCGCCACCAGATGCCGAGGGTTGTGCGGCACCATGCCGAGGGCTGTTCGGATTTCCGGGGCCGAAATCCTTGAAGAACCCTCGGCATCTCATGATCACGCGACCGTGATTCGGGGGTATCGAGGCGCTTGGCGCTCCATTGCCACTAAGTGCCATGGATTCATCGCTTTTAGTGGTGGATCTCGTCTCGTCGTCACGGGACGCCCATGACGATGCGGTCGGGGGCCGAATAATCCGTGGCGGGTGGCGCGCGGGCATGATGGGTTTGGTGTTCGGGTCGCGGTGGCGGGTGCCGGATGGGCCCGCATGATCGATACGATGGAAGGGCGCTGCTGGATGGGCGGACGTCGGCGGGCCGCAGGTTGGCCGCGGACGGGCGCGGCGATTCGGGTGGACGGGTCACGGGTTGATGGACGTAGATCGCTGGACGTAGATCGCTGGACGTGGGTCGCTGGACGTGGGTCGCGGGTACTCGCGGATGATGGACGGTGTAGGGAGAAGGGGCGCAGACGGTGCCGAGGGAGCAGGGGCGTAAGGCCATCGCGCAGAACAAGCGGGCCCGCCACGACTACGAAATCCTCGACACGTACGAGGCGGGGTTGGTGCTGCGCGGCACCGAGGTGAAGGCGCTGCGGGCCGGTCGGGCGTCACTCGTGGACGGGTTCGCCCAGATCGTCGACGGTGAGGCCTGGCTGCACAACGTGCACATCCCGGAGTACACCGAGGGCACCTGGACGAACCACGCCCCACGGCGCAAGCGCAAGATGCTGCTGCACCGGGCCGAGATCGAGAAGCTCGTCGGCAAGACGCAGGAGGGCGGCCTCACCCTAGTCCCGCTGAGTCTGTACTGGAAGGACGGCCGGGCGAAGATCGAGATCGCCCTGGCCCGTGGTCGCAAGGCCTACGACAAGCGCCACGCCCTCGCCGATCGGGACGCTGCCCGCGAGATCAGCCGCGAGATGGGCCGCCGGGTCAAGGGCCGCTACAGCTGAGCACCAGCCGATCCGCCGCTCCGGCCGCTGCCGGTGACCGCGCCGATGCCGCCGCTGCCGGTGACGGTGCTGGCGAGGCTGGGCGGCTGTCGCGGTTCGAGGCTCTGCTCACCCCGCGGGGGATCGAGGTCCTGGCGGCGGCCTGCGCCGTCTATGCCGGGCCGGGCGGGTCCAGGGCAGTCGCGGCCCGGGAGTTGGCGGTAGGGACGCGGCTGCGGGCCGAGGGGGTGCCGGCCGAGCTGGTCGCGGTCGCGTTCGGCCAGGCGGAGCTGCGCCGTCATGCCCAGGCCAAGTTCGCGCTCGCGGAGCGGATGTTCTTCACCCGCGCCGGGCTGGAGCAGGCGTCCTCGCAGGCCGCCGCCGCGCATCGGGCCGAGCGCTTCGCGGGCCTCGCCCGGCTGGCGGATCTGTGTACCGGTATCGGCGGTGACGCCCAGGCCCTGGTCCACGCGGCGGACGGCGAGGCGGGCACGGCTGACCGGGAGATCCTGCTGGTCGACCGGGACCCGCTGCACCTGCGGATGGCCGCGCACAACGCCGCACTCGACGCCGCGACGGACAGCGCCGCGACGGACAGCGCGACGGACAGCGCCGCGACGGACAGCGCCGGGTTCGGCGGCGCGGGGCGGGCTGACGGCACGTCCGGTGTCACGTCCGCGGGGGATGCGGGGGCGGGGATCAGCGCGCGGGTCGGGACGCGACTGGCGGACGTCCGGGATGTTGATCTTGTTGGGTTCGACGGGGTGTTCGTCGATCCGGCGCGGCGGGCCGGGGATCGGCGGCTGGGATCGTCCGCCTGCGAACCCCCGCTGCCGTGGTGTTTCGCCCTGGTGGACCAGGTCGCCGCGGTGGCGGTGAAGGCCGCCCCGGGGATCGACGTCGCGGTGGTGCCGTCCGGCTGGGAGATCGAGTTCGTCGCGGACGGCCGGGACCTCAAGGAAGCCGTCCTGTTCTCCCCCGCGCTCGCCTCCGCCCGCCGCCGGGCGACGATCCTGCGCCCCGTCCCGTCGGACGGTTCCGCGGAACCGTCAAAGCAGGCGCCGGCAGACCCGGCCGACGGGGCAGGCCCCGTGGGTGCGGCCGGGCCGGAGCGAACGGTGAGTCTGGTGGGGGAGCCGGATGCGCCGGACTCGGACGGCCGGCTCGGCGCTCCCGGCGGGTATCTGTATGACCCCAGCCCCGCGGTGACCCGTGCCGGGCTGGTGGGGGAGCTCGCGCGCCGCCTGGACGCCTGGCAGATCGACCCGATGATCGCCTTTCTGACGTCCGACGATCCGGTGGACACCCCGTTCGCGCGCCTGCTGCGCATCGACGCCGATCTGCCGTTCGACGTGCGCCGGCTGGGCGCGCTGCTGCGTACCCGCGGCATCGGGTCGTTGGAGATCCGCCGGCGTGGCCTCGCCGGTGACGTCGACGCGTTGCGCCGCCGCCTGCTCCCGCGCCGCCGCGACCTGGTTCCCGGGGGTCCCGCCGTCACCGTCATGATGACCCGGCTACGCGACCAACCCTGGGCCCTGGTCTGCGTCCCCGTCTCGCCGCCAGCCGCAGCCCCATCGCCATCGCAGCCAGCCTCACCGTCACCGTCACCGTCACCGCTGCCATCGCCATCGCCATCGCTGCCGCTGCCACCGTCGCCGCCCGGCTGGACTGAGGGCAGCGCCTGACGGCCGCGCTCAGGAGCCGGATGGACGTCCGAGGGCTGTCGCCAGCAGGCAGGCCAGCGCGAGTGCGGTGGCGAGGGCGAGCGGGATGAGGGCCGCGACGTGCAGCAGGCAGGCGCCGCCGAGCAGCGCACCGCCGAACATCGCCGCGGGCGCGCCGAGGCGGTGGGGAGCGTGGAAACCGGGTCCGCCGGCGAGGCGGGAGTCGACGACCAGGCCGGTCAGGGTCGTGGTCAGCACGTTCGTCGGAACCTCGGGGACGGCCACCCGCCGCGCGGTCGCGTGCTGCAGTCCCATCGCCATCGCCAGTGGCACGACCACCTCGTACCGCAGCCGCGGGTCGTGCCCACCGCCGGTGCCCACGGCGTCGGTGAGGATCGCCGCGAGCAGGGCCGCGCCGAGCAGCATGACCTGTGTGCCGATCCCGACCAGCAGCCAGTGCCGTCCGGGTGCGGAATGCCGTCCGATCCGGCCGGCGAGGGCGGCACCGGTGAGGAAACCGACGAGGGCCAACGCCGACAGGTCGGCGGACAGTCCTGGGGCGCCGGCCAGGGCGAACGCGAGGAAGACGACGTTGCCGGTCATGTTCGCCACGAACACGTGGCCGAGCCCGAGGTAGCTGGTCGCGTCCACCAGGCCGGTCAGGCCGGCCATCACCATCAGCAGCCACACCCGCCGGTCCGCTGTCTCTCGCTGGTCCGCCGCCTCCTCGGACGCCGCCACCGGCGTAGTGTCACCCAAAGTGACTGGGAGTGCCGGGTGGGGGCGAGGAGCGGACATGCGGATCGCGATCCTGCTGTTCGAACGGGTGACGGTTCTGGACGCGATCGGGCCCTACGAGGTGCTGCGGCAGCTACCGGACGCGCAGGTGGTCTTCGTCGGCGAACGGGTCGGGACGGTACGCGACGAGTCCGGTGGCCTGGGCCTGACCGTGGACGCGCCGCTGACCGACGTGACGAACCCGGATGTCGTCCTAGTGCCCGGCGGGCCGGGCCAGAGCGACCACATGACCGAGGGTCCGGTGCACGCCTGGCTGCGTGCGGTGGACCGGACGAGCACCTGGACGACGTCGGTGTGCACCGGCTCGCTGATCCTCGCCGCCGCCGGCCTGCTGCGCGGGCGGCGGGCGGCGACCTACTGGCTGGCCGTGGATGCCCTGGCCGCCCTCGGCGCCGTCCCGAGCGGCGAGCGGGTGACGTTCGACGGCAAGTACGTCACCGCGGCCGGGGTCTCGTCCGGGCTGGACATGGCGCTCGCGCTCGCCGGCCGCATCGCCGGGGACCGGCGGGCGCAGGGCATCCAACTGGGCATCGAGTACGACCCGCAGCCGCCGTACGACGCCGGTTCGCCCGCCACCGCCCCCACCGACCTCGTCGACGCGCAGCGCGCGAGAAGCCGCTTCCGGTAGGACGCCGCCCGCCGGCCGGCTCGCTACAGGCGCAGCGGACGGATCGGGGCGGCGACCAGGGCCGGGTCGGAGCGCCAGTCCGCGTCCGCGACGTCGATGTACAGCTCGATCTCGTTGCCGTCCGGGTCGAGGATGTAGAGGCTGTGCGTGACGGTGTGGTCGGAGGCGCCGACGATCTGGACGCCCGCGCGTTGGATCGTCGCCAGCACCTCGCGCAGCTCGTCGTCGCTGTCACCGACCTTCAGCCCGAAGTGGTACATGCCGAGCCGGCGCCCGGCCGGGACGGCGGCCGCATCCTCGCCGACCTCGATGAGCAGCAGCTCGTGGTGGGTCCGCCCGGAGGAGAACGCCGCCACCGGCGCGCGCAGCGGGCCGCCGGTGTCGTCCGCGGGGTAGGGGAACACCTGGCGCCAGCCCAGGACGTCCCGGTAGAAGGTGACGGAGCGTTCGAGGTCACGCACGTACAGGACGAGGTGCCCCAGTTCCTTGATGGCCACGATGCTCTCCCCGAAGGCGGCGGACGAGGTGCCCGCACGAACGTTGTTGCCGATACAACTATCCCGGGCGCCCGGACATGCCCGCCGCGGCGCGCGTGCTGCCAGGGTCTCGTGCCGCCGTGGTCTCGTGCCGTGATGGTCTCGCGGCGGGGCGGCGTCCGTGCGGTCCTGGGGTAGACTCGACCCTCAGTACCGTCCTACCTGGGGGTGATCGGTTTCGACTTCGGACGTCGAGACAGGGGAAGCGGGTCGAGGATGAGCGGTTATCTCGCTAACGCTCCGCTCGAAAAAACAGCTGCCAACAACACGCAGCCTGCTAGCTCTTACGCCCTCGCGGCCTAAGTAGCTTAGCCGTCAGCCTGGGAGTTCCTCCGGCCCAGGGTCTGGCGTCGCTAGGAGGATCACCGCCTGGCCCGGTCGCGGGGCAAGGCGGAAAACCAAACAGCGACTGGGCCTATGTCAGCTTGCCTGCGAGTCTGACGGGGCCGAGAAACAAGTAGCAGGCTCCGCCCGAAGAAGCCCTGGTTCGGTGCCGGAGGACGCGGGTTCGATTCCCGCCACCTCCACCACGATGAGTAACAATGCCCCGACCTGGGCAAATAGGTAAAAGCTATGAGATCTGATGGTGATCGAATAGAAGATGCCCAGGTCGGGGCGTTGATCGTCTGGTTCGATTCCCCAGGCGCACCGGCAGACCTCGACTACGAGGAGTAATTGCAGAGGGTTGGGGTCAAGGGATCTTGATCGCTGGTGCGTATTCTCGATCTGTTTCCGCTGCGATTTGGCATCTGAGCTCGCCCTTTAACCTCTGACTGTCACGCTGCGTGATACCTGCTGGTGTCGTGGGGTGGTTCGGCGTGTCCTCGTGACGTGGAACGACCTTCGGAAGAGCGTGCTCTCGCCAAAGAAGCCGTGATCAAACCGAAGGTCGTGATGGGCAGTGTGCAGGACGAACCAGGACGCGTCGAGGCTCTGGGGATGCTGTGTCGCTTCCGGCAGGAGTTCTACGACTGTCTGGTCCGTAGTGCGGACGCGCTGTTCGAGGTGACGGATGCGGTGCTGTGCACCGACGGGCCGGTCAGGACGCTGGTCGACCTGACGCTGGCGCCCGAGAATCGCCGTGGCCACGGGGCCTTGTACGACGGGTTGAACTGTGGCCGGTTAGCTAATCCCAGCTCCGGCGTGGCGCAGCAGCAAGGGCCCTCCCGGCCACAGAACCGTCGACCCACGCCGAGCAGACGGCTGAGGGGGAGTGGGCGCCGTCAGCTGACGGCACCCCAGAGGCGGAGCCCGCCATATGTGATCGCGAAGAACATGACCGCAAGAAGGTCACCCCGCGATATGACCTGAAACCCGTGATCATGACACCGCCTGAAGAGTCCGCGGCGGGCGCGGTAGCACAGGCGGGTGGTCGACCGGGTCACAGCTCCGCATCGAGACAGCCAGTAGAGGCCGCCGAAGGCCGGCAGGACGACCACGGAGAGAAACAGGATCACCACGGTCGTTCCGCGGGGCCCAGGACGACATCGGATCGGGACACATTAGCCTGCTCCGGCGACAAGGGCTACCTCCAAGTCGTTGAGGATGGCGCGTACCGGTCCCCAGCACATACCCAGCGTGTACTCGTCCGGGCTGAATTTGGACTCCAGCTGCTGGCGGGGATGAACGTAGTTGCGAAATTCTCGAACTTTTTCCATAAATTCTTTTGCATCGATCTGGATCCAGCCCTTCTTGTGTGCGGCACTCAGCAGGAGAGCCAAACTGGCCCTGTGTGCGGGAGTCTTTCCCTTCTGTCCGGCGAATCCGGGGAATCCGTCTTTGAGGAGCACGGGATCGCGCTCGGTCAACACAGAGAAGAGGAGACCTTCAACAAAAGAGCCGATCCCCACCACTGCAAGGAGGTATGCCTTTCCTGCCTCGCATGCATGAACCTCGGCGATGCGCCCCAACAGGATCGTCACCATGGCCTCGTCCGCGATGAGGGGCGGCAGGCGACGGTCAAGATCGGACGGCGCCGAGAAGACAGGTACTAACTGTAGTGCATTGAGGTCGGCAAGCACCGGTCTCCCAGCCGCCGTTGAGACGATCAAGCGCTCTGGTTCGAGAATGCGGTTAAGTTCGATCTGAACAACAGTCGCAGCCTCCACCCCATCGTCGTACTCCATCGGGTCACACAACCTGCATAGCAGACGTTCAATGTCCGCATGTATTTCACGACGTTCCTGCATTTCCTCGATAAGCCAGTGAACGCGTGACGATCCATCGTACTCGGGCGGATCGGTCCAGCCTGCATGACGAAGAAGCCGTTCAACCTTCCATCCCGCCCGCTCATAAGGGCCACCAATGTCGCAGGCGAGCTTCGCCACTCGTTCGACGGTCCTCGGGTCCAAGGGCAGCATCCACACTCCTGTTTCCTAGGCCGGCACGAAAATGACCGGCGGAGCCTGCGCGCAGGGTCTGAGTTCAGTGAGCCGAAGCTGCGGCCGGAAGGTCGACCTTGGAGCAGGCACGCCGCCACTCCTCGACGATCCGCGCAGTCTCGCCACGCGGATCGCGGTACCAGTCGATGGACCAAACTCGGCAGAAGCGCCAGCCCAGCCGCTCCAGCTGCTCCTGCCGAAGCCGGTCCCGCTCACGGGCGCTCGCCGTACTGTGATACTGGAGGCCGTCGGTCTCCACAGCGAGGACCATGCGCCCGGGCGACTCAGGATGAGCCAACGCAAAGTCGATTCTGTATTCCCCGACCCCCCATTGCGGAAAAGTGGGGATTCCTACACCGGAAAGAGCTTCGTAGACGTTCTTCTCAAAGGCGTTCATTTCGACGCCAAGCGGTCTTCCCGGAAGGTCGCCTACACCTCGATTGGCGGCAAATTCCAGGAATCTTCTAAGTAGCTCAGGGCCCCGATGCTTGGTCTTTTCCACGGCTGGAGTCATGTCGTGATGAGTGAAGGAACTCACCACGGTCATGCGCACGCGCGCGCGAGTGACGGCGACGTTGAGCCTGCGCTCTCCACCCTCATTAGTAAGCGGGCCAAAATTCATGGTAAGCTTGCCGGCCGCATTCTTTGTGTGCCCCAGGCTCAGGATTATCGCATCCCGCTCGTCACCTTGGACCTGCTCCAAATTTTTGACGAAAAACCTTTTCCGCAACTCGCGATCATTAGAAAAGAAGGCAGCTAGCTCCGGATTTTCTTGCAGCGCTACACTGAGCGCCATTCTGATCCGGTCGGCATGAGGAAGGCCCAGAGTAATGACACCAAGCGTTTCTCCCGGTCGGCGCTCAGCGTGACCAAGCACCAGTTGTACAACCCGCTCGACCTCTTCCGGAGCGGAACCCTCCTGGCCGGGAACCGCTCGACCTTCGACTACCTGCAAGTCTATCGGAGGCTCGGCCCCCACGCCAGGAAAGGTGATCAGCTTACCGCCGTAGATCTCTTTGTTGGCAAACGCTACGAGCCTCTCATCCCGACTCCGGTAGTGCCAGGTTAGCGGTTTCCTACTCCATTGTGGTATAACGCACTTGAAATGATCAAGAATTGATTCGTACACACCCAGGTCGTTGCCGGCCCTCGCATCGCCACCTGGGTCGGGATCGTCGTCAGAGAGCGCCCGGTCGAAGAACGTGGTTGGCGGTAGCTGTTTCTCATCGCCCGCGATGATGATTTGTCGCCCCCTCATGATCGAGGGGATTGCGGTGTGCGGCTCTACCTGGCTTGCCTCATCAAAAACGACCACGTCGAATATGCACTCAGGAGGGAGCATCCGGCTGACGACAAGCGGCGACATCGCCCAACATGGGTACAGAGCAAGGAGTACATCGGGTGCTTCCAGGAGAAGACCCCGGAGAGGAGCATGTCCCACTCGGCGCTGCGCCTGCCTATCGATCTTCCAGGTCTGAATGCGGTTCTGCTCACGTGCCGCTTGAAGACGCTCGGCCGCAGCATGACGTACCCGCGTTGCGTTGGCCCGGAGATGATCCGTATCAAGCTGTTTGAACTCCTCGACGATTCTGGAGTGCTGGCGGCCTACGAAACCACCGAGCGCAGGAAGCCGCGTTTGCAACACATCAAGCACCGAGAACAACCAGGCCCGCTGCAGCGCAGCGGCTGCCTCGGCAGCGCTGGGCTCGCATGCCACAAGATCGTCCAGAAGTTTCCCCAAGCCCTTCGCTGTAAACCAATCGATGAGCCGATTGATTTCGGGCAAGAGGTAGAGCACCTCACGCTCGGCGGCAAGGCGGCCCAAGGCTTTCTGCAGGACGCCCGGCGACCAAGCACCCCAGCCCTCCATCTGGGCGCTCGCGGCGACCGAGGAGATCTGGTCCCACAGTCGTTTGTACTGCTCCACGGCCTCAGCGCTACCCGCCACGATGGTCGGCGGCCCGCCAGACCTTGACAGCTGCGACCACCGCGCCTGCTGGTCGAGGACGGCCGCCAGCCCCGAGTGGAGCGCCCGCGCGTCATCAGCGCCCTCAGTACACATCATCCAGGCTTTTCTTACCAGCCGGCGGCGTTGGCAGAATCCGATCTTCTTGGGGCTTCGTGCCCGAAAATAGCTGTCACCGGTGGCGACTACCAGATCTTGAAGATCGGTGGTGAATACGTTGTCACCGAACTTCCGTATGGACCCTTCGACGTCGCTGACCAGCTTAAGTAGTGTTCCCCATTCGTCAAGCCGGTCAGGGCAGCGCAGCCCGGTCGCGTGGGCCACCTCACCCAGCCGCTTGAATGTTTCATCAAACGTCGACGCCGTGAGCTCGTCCAGGTCAGACAGGATTCTGGCGACCTCCGCGGTATCCCGAACTGTCGCCCGAGACCAGCTCGATCTTCCCCGCCGGATAGAAAGACCACCTTTGTCAACCAGATCCTTGAGATTCGCCATGGCCTCACCGAACGTTTCGGCGTCGAGGCCCGCGAAAGCAGCGACCGGTATTCGCAAGTCAATGATGTGTCTCTGGGTTAGTCCCTGAAGGTGACACATCGCCTGATAGAAGCTTATCCGCCATGGCTCCTGTACGTCGTGCAGCGCGTCGGTTTGGGAGGCGAGGATGGAACGTCTCCTCATCAGTTCGCGGTGCAGGTCATCAACATTCTTCTCAACTTCCTGGCCCTGAACCTCCAGGTCATCGGTGATCTTCCTCAGTACAGTCCGCCGGCTCGCCCCCGCGTCATGAAGGTCGAAAATTAGACGGGCGAGGCCCACCTCATCAAGACGGTCGGTCACGGCCGTGATCGCGGCTCTCTTCTCGGCCACAAAGAGCACCTTCTTACCAGCCGCTGCGAGACTTACGACAATGTTGGCGATGGTCTGGCTTTTCCCTGTCCCTGGCGGCCCTTCGATCAGGAGGTGCCTTCCCGACAGGGCCGCGCTGATCGCCTTGTGTTGCGAGGAATCAGCGTCCAGAACTATCAGCTCTTCTTCTGGCCTAATGCGGTCCGGCGGCAGTTCCGAACTCCTGTCGGCCATCAGCGCCTCTATCGTGGGCTTGTGACCGGCGAGGGCTGCGATGATATCGTGTGCGGCCAACAGTTTGGCCGACTTCCGCAAATCCTCCACCATGGCCATCTTCTCGAAGCTGAAGATCCCCACAATGATCTGTTCATCAAACTCGCTCGCATTGTCGTATCTCTGCAATGCTACTGTGATGAGCTGGTAGACGTTTTTTGCCTTCGCGCGTAGATCATCGATCGCCTCGAGCTCTTCCCGAATCAGTCCCGCCAGATCGTCGTCGACCCGAAACCCTCGGAGCTTATCGAGCGCGTAGATCAACACCGGGTTCAGCTGCGCAACGGAATGCAGTTCCAGAGCTAGGTCGCCGCGCCCGGATCTCCGGCCATGGACGACAACCGGCTGAAGCAAAAGAGGCGCCCGAATCGGGGGGATAGGGACCGTTCCGCTCGCCTTCCCTGCTTTCATTCCTAGGAGCCCGCAGGCAACATGCCCAACCTCAATCCCCTGTTCCTCGCTGAAATTTGTGATCTTTCTACGCACACTCTGCAGCCGAGGACTGGCGGTCTTGTACGCAGCCGGATCGGGATAAAGAGCGCGGAGGCTTATCTTTTGACCGCCCAAGAGTTGACTCACGGCCTCCGGATCGGCATCGGTGAGATCTAGGGCGTCCGTGCTCGATTTTCCGCGCCACAGGAGGCCGTTTTTTCGACTGAGGTCAACCAGGCTGTCTGCCCATCTTCCGGCCGCGGCCCGGACCACCTCCGACCTCAGCCCCTCTTCCGTGGCATCAATCACAGATCCTCCCTAGCCGCCTACCACCCAGTAAGAACCTGGGAAGTACCCACCCGATGCGGGGCGAGCAGATGAACATATCAATTATCAGGATCAGTTAGGCATCTTCAGATCAGAAGCGTTATAAATAGCGGCATTCGCGTGATATGCCCATATAATTGCCGTTTGCTCCGTCGTCTCGGTCGGCACCGCCCGCCGCCCGCCGCCCGCCAAGATCGAGGCGGCCGCGACCTAGGCGGTTTCTCGTGGATCAAGGTCGCCGGATAGGCTTCATAATCCATGATTGGTCGGCATGAGATCACCGACGTGGCGTGGGCACGGATCGCGCCGTTGTTGCCCCAGGATCCGCCGCGGGGCGGCCGCTGGTCGGATCATCGGATGGTCCTGAACGGGATCCTGTTCCGGGAACGCACCGGTGTGCCCTGGATGGATCTGCCGGAACGGTACGGGCCGTGGCAGACGGTCTACAACCGGTTCCGCCGCTGGTCGTTGGACGGCACCTGGGATCGGATCCTCGACCACGTCGTGGTCAAGGACGACGCGGTCGGCGCCGTCGACTGGGAGGCGTCGATCGACTCGTCGATCGTGCGTGCCCACCAGCATGCCGCCGGCGCCCCGCACGCCGTCCCGAAGGATCAAAAGGGGACCGTCCCATCAACGGACACACCCCGGACACCGCCCAGCAGGCGGAGGCGCTCGGTCGTTCCCGGGGCGGCCTGACCAGCAAGATCCACGCGGCGGTCGACGGGAAAGGCCGTCCACTGTCGCTGTGGCTGACCGCCGGACAGGTCAACGACTCCACCCAGTTCCTGCAGGTCATGGACGGAATCCGGGTCCGCCGCGACGGCCCGGGCCGGCCCCGGACCCGGACCCGCCCCGAGCATGTACTCGCGGACAAGGGCTACAGCACGAAAGCGATCCGCGACGAACTACGCCGCCGCGGCATCAGCCACACGATCCCCGAACGCGCCGACCAGAAGGCCAACCGCCAGCGGCGCGGCCGCGCGGGCGGACGGCCACCGGTGTTCGACACCGAACGGTACAAGCACCGCAACGTCGTCGAACGGTTCTTCAACCGGCTCAAGCAAGGGCGCGCACTCGCGACCCGCTACACCAAGCGCGCCCACTACTACCGCAACGAACTCACCATCGCCGCGATCTTCATCTGGCTTAAAGATCCACGAGAAGCTGCCTAGCCGGCCTCCCCGGACCAAGTGGCCAGCGATGAAAGCATCCAGATCAAGCAGGTTGAGGCGGGCAGGCAACTGGTCTCGTAGATCGTTTGTTTTTGGTTTTACGGCGGGCTGGGGCTGTTCGATGGCTCGCCGGCCCGGGAGTGTTGACGCGGTGTGGTTGCTCGGACCGTAGGGTCCGGGTGTGTCTGGTGATCCGCCCGCGCTGTCGGTGTCGTCGTAGGACGAGCTCGCGGCGCTGGTGGTGAGCCTGCAGGCGGATCTCGCGCGGGCGTTGGCACGGATCGCGGAG
>NZ_JALKFW010000177.1:0-30469 GCF_023243055.1 Frankia sp. AgPm24
TAGAAACGGTAGCGGTACGCCCGCTTCACCACCCGACTTCCCACACCTGACAGAATACACGATTCCCCGGTCATTCTCGCAGCCGAGTTGACGCGCTGACCCCGCCCTGAAGGACGGGGCCCGCGCGCTACGTTTCCCGGTCACCGTGGCCAGGTACGCCTCGGTGCCGGGCAGCAGAACATCGCCGTGGATCTCCTCGGCGAGCACCGCCAGCGGCGCCGCCAGCCTCGCCGCTGGCGACACCTCCAGCGGTGAGGCGGTGGCTGTCGGTGTGGACGAGGCGGTGGGCACGAGGGTGGACAGGAGCGGTCTCCGGATGGTCGTCGCGGTGGGACGACCTCACCGTGCCGGCGGCGCCTTGGTGACGGCTTGCTCCGGGCGGGCGCTGGCTTGCGGACCGCTTGCCCCGACCGGACCCGGCCGGGTGACCCGCTTGGCCGATCCTTGCGGACCGATCCTTGCGGAGCGACCCGACCGGCCGGCGGTGCGGTGAACGCTTGACCGCACGTGTGTCCAGTCCCGATTGTCGTTGCTGAGGTGGTCGCTATGCTCGCCGACTGGCGCGCCGACGGCGCCATGCCCGGCCTGCGGCTGACGACAGGGACGATCTCATGAACGAACGCCTTTCCGGTCGGGTGGTCTCGATGACACCGGGAAGCATCTTCCGGGAGAATCCGCAGTACGGCGTGTCCTACGCCCAGGTACTCAAGCAGCCCCTGTCCACCCCGGAGGAGATCGCCCGCGCGATGGTCTTCCTGGCCAGCGACGACGCCCGGTCGCTCACCGGCGTGCAGCTGCCGGTAGACCGTGGCGCCACCCTCGTCTGACCGACACCGACATCATGGAGGGAGCTCACATGCTCACGTCGAACGACGAGGTTCTCGTTGTCGAGGCACCCGACGAGGTGAGCCCGCAGTGGATGACCCGAGCGTTGCGGGCCGGCGGGACGGACCTCGAGATCGCGGCGATACGTTTCGAGCCGATCGGCACCGGCCAGACCGGCGCCAGCTACCGCTTCCACCTGGAACCGGCACCTGACCAGACCGGCCCGGCACCGGCCACCGTCGTCCTCAAGATGCACGCCGGTGACCGGGCGGCCAGAGCTCGTATCTGTCGGGCCTACCGCCAGGAGACGGGTTTCTACCAGACGTTCGCCTCGTCGACCAGAATGCAGATCCCGCGCTGCTGGAGCGCGGCCATCAGCGCCGACAGCCTGAGCTACACCCTGGTGCTCGAGGACGCCGCACCCGCCCGCCCCGGCCGGCAGGTCGACGGGTGCACCGCCGACCAGGCCACCCTCGCCGTCCGCAACCTCGCCGGCCTGCACGCGCCGTTCTGGGGTGACCCGGACCTTCAGGACCGGGCCGCCTGGCTGCGCCGCGCGGACGACGAGACGCTGCGGTTCCAGCAGTCCCTGTTCCTCGGCGCGGCCGACGGGTTCGTCGGCCGGTACGCCGCCGAGCTGTCCGCGGCCGACAGCGCGACGCTGCTGCGCTGCGCCGAGGAGTTCTTCCGGTGGGGCCAGGGGATCCGCCACCACAGCTCGCTGATCCATGGTGACTACCGGCTGGACAACCTCCTGTTCGACGAGCACGGCCACGTGGTCACCGTCGACTGGCAGACCCTCGAGGAGGGTTTCCCCGGCCGCGACCTCGCCTACTTCCTGTCGACGGCGCTGCCCCCGGCGGACCGGCGCCGCCACGAGGTCGCCCTGGTCGCCGCCTACCACCAGCGGCTGGTGGAACTCGGCGTGGACGGTTACAGCGCCGACGACTGTTTCACCGACTACCGGCTCGGCCTGCCACACGGCCCGATGACCACGATGATCGGCTGCATGTACGCGGCCGGACCCCGCTCCGCAGGCTCGGACGAGATGTTCCTGTCGATGGCGATCAACTCCGCCGCCGCCATTCGTGACCTCGACCTCTTCGACCTGCTGCCCCCTCAATGATCCGACGACGACCACCGACATCCGGCCGCACATCGCCGACTCCGAAGCGCTTCTGTCACATCCGTGTCTACGTGAACCATCCGCATTGTGGTTACGGGATGATTCCGGGGATATCACGCACCGCACCCGCGGTCGCCCCTCATCCCAAGGTGGTCACTGTTGCCGTCAGCTCAGTCGTCGAGCGCGGAGTCGGGCGGCATCCACTGTCCGTATCCAGGTCTGTCGGGATTCGACGCGGCCAGCGAACGGTGGTACTTCGGCCGGGAGCGGATGGTCTCGGATCTCGTCACGCGCGTGGGCCGGCGGCTACGCGAGGGCGGCCCGCTCGTGCTCGTGGGCGCGTCCGGTTCCGGTAAGTCCTCGCTGCTGAGGGCAGGTCTGCTGCCCGCGCTGAGCCGCGCGGGCAGCGACCTGGCGGACGCGGGCGCACCCGGGCCGGTGGCCGGGCCGCAGATCCTGCTGACGCCGGGCGAGCGCCCGCTGGCCGCCCTGCTGGACGCGCTCGCGAGCGTAGGTGTCCCGGTGACGGAGCCCGGGATGCGGGCGGGGCTGGCGGCCGCCGGGCCGCTGGCCGCGGCGCGGCGGATCACCGACCTCGCCGCGTCCCACCCGGGGCGGGGATACCTGGTGGTCGCGGTCGACCAGTTCGAGACGGTCTTCACCCTCTGTAATGACGCTGCGGAGCGGGAGACCTTCATTCGGACGTTGTGCGCGCTGGCGGATCCGCCCGCGGGCGACGATCACGGTGCCGGGCTGCCGGCGGCGTTGGTGGTGATCGGGTTGCGGGCCGATTTCTACGCCCGGTGTGCCACCTACCCCGAGCTGGTCGAGGCGCTGCAGAGCGGGCAGGTCGTCGTGGGGCCGATGACGGCGGGGGAGATCCGCGACGCCATCGTCCGGCCGGCGGCCACCATGAACGTCGACGTGGAGCCCGGCCTCGTCGAGGTGGTGCTGCGTGACCTGGGGGTGGCTGCCACATCACCGGACGACGACGACACGGGCATGGCCGCTGATCCCGGCTCGCTGCCGTTACTCGCCCACGCGCTGCGATCCGTCTGGTTCGCCCGGGACGGCTCGTCCCTGACCGTGGCGGCGTATCTGCGGGCCGGCGGGCTGACCGGGGCGATCGCGCAGACCGCCGAACAGGCGTACACGGGGCTGGACGCCGCGTCACAGCGGGCGGCCCGGGCACTGCTGATGCGGATGGTGCGTCTCGGGGAGGCGGAGCAGGACACCCGGCGCCCGGCACGGCGCGCCGACCTGCTCGCCGCCGTGCCCACACCGGAGGCGGCGACCGCGCTGGACACGCTGGTCGCGGCACGCCTGGTCGCGGCGGACGCCGACGGCCACCACGACAGCCTGCAGCTCGCCCACGAAGCACTCCTACGCTCCTGGCCGCGGCTGCGGGCCTGGCTGGAGGTCGACCGGGCCAGCGCGATCGCGCTCCAGCGGCTCACCGACGCGGCCGAGGTCTGGGCCGCCCAGCATCAGGATCCGTCCTACCTGTTCGGCGGTACCCGGCTCGCGGCGGCCCGGGAGTGGCTCGAGGCCCAACCGCATGACGCGGCGCTGTCGCCGGTGGCGCGGGAGTTCTACACGCGGAGCCTGCGGGCCGAGGAGGCCGAGCGGCTCGCGGCCGTCCGCCGGACCCGCCGCCTACGCCGATTCGTCGCCGCGCTGGCCGTGCTCGTGCTGGTGGCTGCATCGCTGGCGGGGCTGAGCTACCAGCAGAAGGTCACGGCGGCGCACGCGCGGGACCGTGCGCTGTCCCAGCGGATCGCGGCGCAGGCGGAGCTCCTGCGTTCCGGACGCCCGGCGATCGCGGCACAGCTCGGCCTGGTCGCCTACCGCACGGCGAAGACGCCGCAGGCCCGCAGCACTGTGCTGTCGTCGCTCAACGGCGGCGCCGGGGTACCGACCCGCTACCCGTCCCACCGTGGGTCCATCGGCGCGGTGACCTACAGCCCGAACGGGAAGCTGATCGCCACTGGTAGTGACGACTGGACCGCGGCGATCTGGGACGCCGCCCACCCTGACCGAAGAACACCGCTCGCGGTCGTACCCCGAGCGGGTACCGACGGCCACAGCGGCGCGGTCAAGGCGGTGGCGTTCAACCGGGATTCGACCCTGCTGGCCACCGGCGGCAGCGACCGGACAGCCAGGATCTGGGATGTCTCGACGCCCAGCCATCCCCGGCTGCTGGTGACCCTGCCCCGGACGACCTCCGATGTGTACGGGCTGGCGTTCAGCCCGGTCGCGGACCGACTCGCCGTCGGCGGCTACGGCACCACCGCGCGGATCTACGATGTGTCCGACCCGGCCCGCCCGGTCCAGCAGGGTGCTCTGACGACGAGCGATGGACGTCCGTTCCATCTGCAACCGATTGTCGCCCTGTCCTTCAGCCCTGACGGCGATTTCCTCGCCGCCGGCGACCTGGGCTCAGCAGCGATGCTCTGGTATGTGGGGCCACGCCTGCGCTATGGACCGGTGGCCATGTTGTTCTCCACCGGCGACGACGAGCTGCTCGGCTCCATCCGGGCCGTCGCGTTCGGCCGTGACGGGCACACCGTCTACACCGCCGGGGTGTCCGGGCGGATCAGCGTCTTCACCGGGCCGGACCTGCTGCACCTGTCGCGCACGGCGACTCTGGGTGTCGGCACGGCCCCGATGACCTCGCTCGCGATCGCGCCGGACGGGTTGATCGCCGCGGGTGGAGACCTGTTCAACGGGCCGGCGCTATACGACCCGGCCGCCGCGAGAACACCGAACGTCTTCGCCGACGCGACGGAACGGGCGCGGCCGTTGGCCCTGCTCAACCAGGGCGCGGTGACGTGGACCGTCGCCTTCGGCCCGGACGGGCACCAGCTGGCCACGGGGGCTGCCGACGGTGCGCTACGGATATGGGAGATCCCAGGGCCCGCGCTGTTGAACCGGTACGGCCCCACCCTGGTCTCGGCGGTCAACCCGCGCACCAACACCGTCGCCATGGTCGGCGGTTCGGTGACCGAGCTGTGGAACGTCTCGCATCCTTATCGTCCCGTCCCCCTGGCGGTCGTCTCCGACGCGCTCGCCGACGAGTACGACGCCGCGCAGGCGGCCGCGTTCACCCCGGACGGTCGGGTTCTGGCCGTCGGAACGATCAAACGGGTCTGCCTCTACGACGTCTCCGATCCGGCGAGAGCCACCATCATCGCCGTCCTGGCGGCGGGGACCGGAGGTTCGCGTTCGCTGACGTTCAGCCCGGACGGCCGCACACTGGCCGTCGGCGGCCCCCATCCGGAGCAGGCCTACTCGGCCACCGTCCAGACGTGGGACGTCCACGACCCGCGGCACCCGGCGAAACTGGCCGGTGTGATCGCGCACCGCAAAGCCGTCTCGGACGTCGGGTTCAGTCCGGACGGGCGGCTCCTCGTGTCCACCGCGGGCACGGTGCGGCTGTGGGGGGTGGGCGACCCACATCGGCTCGCCGCCGTGGCAACGCTCCCCATCTCCGGGAACGCCAGGAGCACCGCCTTCAGCCCGGATGGCCGGACCCTCGCCGTGGTGGGCGAGGACTCCCTGGCCGCCCTGTGGGACATCGCCGACCCGACCCGACCACGGCCGATCGCCACTCTGCCCGGTCACATCAGCGATGTGAACAGCGCCGAGTTCAGCCCGGACGGCCGGACCCTGGTGACCGCGGGCAACGACACCGCGGTGCGGGTCTGGGATGTCCACCGCCGTGACCGGCCTGTGCTCACCGCCGAGCTGAGCCGGTCGACGAGCGTCAGCAACAACGGCACCAGCGGCATCCCCACGGTTGGCTTCGTCGCGGATGGCACCGCGCTGGCCGCGGCGGAGTTCACCGAAGCAGGGGTGCTGTGGGATCTGAACGTCGACCAGGTGGCAGGGCGGGTCTGCGCGCAGGCCGGGGTGGGCATCACCCGGGAGGAATGGGCCGAGTTCCTACCCGATCTCCCTTACGATCCGCCCTGTGACTGACCGTCTGATGCCCATCGCGGTGCGCGGGGTCGGGCCGCCCTCGTGATGCTTGACCGGGCCCAGCTGAAGGCCGCGTTGCCCGAATACGCCATCACCCGGCTGATCGCGAGCGGCGGGTTCGGTTTCGTGGTCGCCGGCCGGCATCTGCGCCTCGACCGGCCGGTGGCTGTCAAGATCCTGATGGTGGAGTCCGATGCCGGGGTGCACCGCGACCGCGGGGCCTTCGCCGCCGAGGCCCGGCTCCTGGGACGCCTCACCCACCCGCACATCGTCCGCGTGTACGACTACGTGGAACACGACGACCTGTGCATGATCGTGATGGAGCACTGTGCGGGCGGTACCCTGCGTTCCAGAGTGACGCGGCGACCGTCGACCACGACGACGGTGGGCATCGGGCTGGCCGTCGCCACCGCGCTCGACCGGGCCCATCAGGCGCAGATCATCCACCGGGACATCAAGCCGGCGAACATCCTGTTCACCGGCGACGGCATCCTCAAGGTCTCCGACTTCGGCATTGCCAAGATCGTGGAATCCACGGGTCGGAGCACGAACACGGTGATCGGAACCCCGGCGTACATGGCTCCGGAACAGTTCACCGGAAAGCAGCTGTCCGAGGCTACGGACCTGTACGCGCTGGCAACCGTCCTGTACGAACTGTTGTGCGGCCGGCGGCCGTTTTCCCGGAACGCGCCCCCCACGCCAGCCCAGGAACACGGACACGAACAACCGCCGCCGCTGGAGCGGTCCGTTCCGCCCGAGATCGCCTCGGCCGTGCTGCGCGCCCTGCACCATGACCCTGCGCACCGCCCGGCCACGGCCTCGGTCTTCGCCCGCGACCTCGCCGACGCGGCGACGGGTGTCTTCGGCCCCTCCTGGCTGACGACCTGTGCCGTGCCGATCCACCTCACCGACGAGGTCCGGGAGGCCGTCCACCGCGGCCCCCCATCGCCACCCGTTCGGCTCCCACCACCGCTGTCTCCCGCCACCTCCTCGGCTGCCACCTTGCCGGCGTTCCGCGCATCCGTCGACCGCACCGGAACCACCGAGGCCGCCAAGGCCACCGAGGCCGCCAAGGCCGCCGAGGCCACCGAGGCCGCCAAGGCCACCAAGGCCGCCAAGGCCACCGAGGCCACCAAGGCCGCCAAGGCCACCGAGGCCACCAAGGCCACCGAGGCCGCCAAGGCCACCGAGGCCACCGAGGCCGCCGCGTCCCGCACCGGAAGCGGCGGCGGGAAGGCCGGTTCTCGGCCGCTTCGGCGCATGCCACGGCTGGTCCGCCGGACATTCACGAAGACTCGGGTCGCCCACCCTGCGGTCCGGCCCCCCGACTCGGTCGACTGTCCGATCAACAGCCCGTTCGATCTCGCCGCTGCCCACGAAAACGTCCTGTTCGTCTCCCAGCAGCTGCTACACCAGGTCAGCCGGGTGGATTTGGGACTGCTGACGGCATTGCCACTCACCCGGCCATCCACGGCGGATCTGCGCCGCGGTATCACCACGTTCGCGGGCACCGGAAAGGCGGGCCGCGGCGGCGATGGCGGGCCCGCCGCCGAAGCCGAGCTGGACAGTCCGGCGGGAATCGCGCTGGCGCCGGACGGCGCGTTGTATATCGCCGACAGCCTCAACGACCGACTGCGCCGGGTGTCCGCCGAAGGAACAATCGCCACGGTCGCCGCCGACCTGACGACGGGAGGTCTGCACCAGCCCCGCGCGGTGACGGTCGGCCTGGCCGGCGTCCGCTATCTCGCCGACACCGACCACCATCGCGTCTGGCGGATCGATCCGGGTGGTGCCACCCGGCCCGCCGCCGGCACCGGCGTTCCGGGGTTCTCCGGGGACGGCGGGCCGGCGACCGACGCCCGCCTGCACCGCCCGCAGGCACTCGCGGTGGACGCGGCGGGCCGGCTGCTCATCGCCGACCGGGGAAACCGGCGCATCCGGCGGGTCGACCAGGACGGCCGGATCGAGACGATCGCCGGCACCACCTACGGTGGCCGGACGGCCACGGCGGGCGGCCCGGCGCTCGCCCTCGACATCGGTGACCCGTACGGCCTCGCCGTCGGGCCCGACGGCACGATCGTCGTCGTGGACTCGGCGCGCAACCAGGTCCTCACGATCGCCGCGGCGGACATGACGACCCGGCTGCTCGCGAGCCCGGCCGGGCCGGTGGCGGTCACCGACCCGGGCCAGGTCACCGTCGGCCCGACCGGCACGATCTACCTCGCCCAGCCCGGCAGGCACTGCGTCACGGTCATCTTCGCCTGACGTAGACCGGTCGCGGTGTGCACCCGCGACCGGCCGTCGGTCACCAGATGCGGACTCGGTCGGCGGGGTCGAGCCAGAGGCCGTCGCCGGGGACGGTGTCGAAGACCTCGTGGAACTCGTCGAGGTTGCGGGCGATGTTGGCACGCAGGTCCGGGGGGCTGTGCGGGTCGGTGGTCAGGAACTGGCGCTCGAGTTCGGTGCGGCGCTTGGTCCGCCAGATGTACGCCCAGTTCAGGAACAGCCGGCGCCGGTCGTCGCGCGCCGCATCGCCACCCTGGGAGATCACGTAGGCCGTGTGCGCGATGGTGAGGCCGCCGAGGTCGCCGATGTTCTCGCCGACGGTGAGCGCGCCGTTGACCTTCTCGCCGGGCACCCCGCGGGTCTCGAAGCCGTTGTACTGCTCGATCAGGGTCTTCGACTTCACCTCGAAGGCGGCCTTGTCCGCCGGCGTCCACCAGTCGTTGAGGTTGCCGGCGCCGTCGTACTGCGCGCCCTGGTCGTCGAAACCGTGGCCGACCTCGTGGCCGATGACCGCGCCGATACCGCCGTAGTTCTCGGCCGGGTGGGCGTCCGGGCTGAAGAACGGGGACTGCAGAATGCCGGCGGGAAAGCAGATCTCGTTGGTGCCGGGATTGTAGTAGGCGTTGACGGTCTGCGGGAGCATGAACCATTCGTCCCGGTCCACCGGGCTGCCGATCTTGGCGAGCTCCCGGTCGGTCTCGAAGGCGCTCGCGGCCTGGGAGTTGCCCCACAGGTCATCCCGGCTGACCGTCAGCGCGGAGTAGTCGCGGAACCGGTCCGGATAGCCGATCTTCGGGCGGAAGGTCTCGAGCTTCTCGTAGGCCCGCGTCTTCGTCTCGTCGGTCATCCAGTCCAGTTTGGAGATCGACTCACGGTAGGCGGCGAGCAGGGTGACGACCAGCTCGTCCATCTGCGACTTCGCCCGCGGCGGGAAATGGCGGGCGACGTACTCGCGCCCGACCGCCTCGCCGATGGCACCCTCGACGAAGCCCACCGCCCGCTTCCACCGGGCCCGCAGCTGCGGCGTGCCGGACAGGGTGCGACCGTAGAAGTCGAAGCTGGTCTCGGCGAACTCGTCGGCCAGGTAGGGCGCGACGGCGCGCAGCACATGGCTGGTCAGCCAGTCCTGCCAAGTCTCGATCGGGGTGTCGGTGAGCACCGTGGACAGATGCTCGAAGAACGACGGCTGGCGGACGCACACCTGCGCGAGCGTGGCGTGCGGGCCGGTCAGCTGCCCGCCGAGACCGGTGACGTAGGCGTCCCAGTCGAACGCCGGGCACAGCGCCGCGATCTCGGCGGCGGTACGCAGGTTGTAGGTCTTCTGCACATCCCGGGTGTCGGCCCGCTCCCAGTGGCCCGCGGCCAGGCGGGTGTCCAGGGCCAGGACGCGCGCGGCGGCCGCCGCCGGCTCCGGGTGCTCGCCGAGCTCGAGCATCCGGGTCAGGTAGGCGACGTACTTCTCCCGGATCTCGGCGAACTTCTCGTCCCGGTAGTACGACTCGTCCGGCAGCCCGAGGCCGCCCTGGCTCAGGTGGAACAGGTAACGATCGGAGTTACGGTCGTCGGTGTCGACATAGGAGCTGAACAGGCCACGGCCACCGATCCGCTCGAACCGGCCGAGCAGCGCGGCGAACCCGCCGAGTTCCCGCAGCGCCCGCACCTCGGCGAGCAGCGGGCGCACCGGGTCGAGCCCGAGCGCCTCGACCGCGTCGACATCGAGGAACGAGTTGTACAGATCCGCGATCTTGCGTGCGTCCTCGTCCTGGGTGGCGGGGTCACGCGCGGCAAGGTCGGTGATGATGTCACGGACGTGCTGTTCGGCAGCATCGGCGAGCTGCACGAACGGCCCCCAGCTCGACCGGTCGGACGGAATCTCCGTCTCGGCGAGCCAGCGGCCGTTCACATGGCCGAACAGGTCGTCCTGCGGTCGGACGGCGGGGTCCATGCCCTCGCGGGCGTCGTCGAGGATGCTCACACCATGAAGTCTCCGCTTCAGGCCGGCCTCTGGAAAGGATTCCTGTGCCATCCGCGCTTCGAGGCCCGACCGCGCACACCCCCTCGCAGATTCGGAGAAGCCGATGGATGACGACCACGAGCGCCGCCTGGCCGCCCTGTGCCAGCTCACCGGGGGCGCCTGCGTCCTGATCAGCGCCTACCATCTCGCCCTCGGCACGACCCGCACCGTTCCCGGTGCTGGCGACGTCACCGCTTCGGTGGACTCGCACGAACGCTTCATCCTGACGATCTTCGGCGGATACGGCCTCGCCTGGCTGCGCGCCGGCCGGTCCCGTCCCATCGCCGTCGGCGAGGTGCGCGCGCTGTCCGCGCTCATGGCCGCCGGTGGAGCCAGCCGGCTGGTGTCCCTGGCCCACCGCGGCCGGCCGCACTGGTTCCATCTGATGCTTGCCAGCGTCGAGTTCGCCCTGCCCGCCGCCCTGGTCGCGCTGACCCGTGCCGACCCGCCGAGACAGGTCGTCACCGGCTGACGCCCTGACACCGGATCAACGCAGGCCAGCCGGTGCCCACCGGTCAGTACGCGTACGGGTGGCGTTGCCGGTGGGCGTCGGCCGTCGGACAGCCGGGCTGTCGCGCACCTGCCTGTCCGCACACCCGCGTTCATGCTCTGCTGGACACCGCGGCTGGCATGGCACGGATGCGCGGCACAGGTGGGGCGAGACAGGGGTGGGTCATGTCGGGGTGGGCGCAGTCGTCAGGACCTTCGCTGGGACCGGCGCCCTCCGGTCCGGTGCGGTACCTGGTGGTCTGGCCGCTACGGCTGGTCGCGTTCGCCGTCGTCCTCCCGCTGCGGCTGCTCTACGAGCTCGTGCGGCTGGTCGGCCGGTGCCTGCGGACCCTGCTGTGGGACTGGTTTCTCCACCCGGTGCTGACCGCGCTGTGGCGGTTCGTGATTGTCCCGATCGGTCGGGCGATCACCTGGGGATGGCGCCGGCTGCTCGTCCCCGCGCTGCGCGCGCTGTGGACAGCACTACGGACGGTGCTGTGGGACTGGCTGATCGCGGGTTCCGCGCGGTTGCTGTGGCTTTACGTCGTGATCCCGGCGGCCAAGGTGCTCATCGTGCTGTTCGATCTTCTGGTCGTTCGGCCGGCACACTGGTTGCGGCGGCCACTGCACTGGTTCGGACGGATGGTGCTGCTTCCGGTGCTGCGCGCGGTCGCCGCGGTCATCCGGGTGGTGGCCCACGTGGTCGCGGCGGTCGTCCGGGCCGTCGCGCGAACGGCCGCCTGGACGGTGCGCGGATTCGGCTTCCTGCTGCACCTGCTGCTCGTCCGCCCTGCGGTGTGGTTCTGGCGGACGGTGGCGACACCCACCGGGCGGGCGTTCGTCCGCACGCTGCGGGTGGTGGTGGTGCGCCCGCTGGGCTGGTGCTGGCGGACTGTCCTGGTGCCGGCCGGGCAGGCTGTGGGGTTCGCGTGGCGGCTGCTCGTCGTCACCCCGCTCTCATGGGGCTGGCGGACGGTGGTGCGCCCGATCGGCCGGGCCGTCGGCGCGACGATGTTCGTGCTGGTGGTCATGCCGACCCGCTGGGCCGACCACACCGTGTGGCGCCCGATCCGCGACGCGCTGCTCCCCCGAGACGGCCCCGCCCGCCGCGGATGACCGGAGCCAGCCGGCCCTCGGCTAGCGCGCATTCCGGTAGCGCAGGTAGACAGCCCGGGAGCCGAAGGTGCGGGTCTCGACGAGTTCGAGATCCACCCGGCGCTCGCGCCGCGGAAAAAACGGAATGCCACCGCCGACGAGTACCGGGCTGACCATGGCACGGTACTCGTCGATCAGACCCGCCTCGGCCGCCTCGGCCGCGAGCGCCGCGCCACCGATCGCGATGTCTCCCTCTCCCGGCTCGGCGCGTAGCCGCTCCACCTCCTCGACCAGACCGCCGGAAAGCAGCCGGGTGTGGCCCTGCACCACCGACAGCGTGGTGGAGAAAACCACCTTCGGGAGCGCCTTCCAGAGCGCGGCCCATTCCAGCGATGTGTCGTCAGCGGACGGATCCTGGTCGGCGGTCTCCCAGTACACCATCGTCTCGTAGAGATTTCTCCCCATCAGATGGACATCGGTCGCTCGAAGCTCCTCGATGAAGAAGCGGAAAACCTCCTCGTCCGGTTCCGACCAGTCGAAGCGGCCATCCGGCCCGACGATGTAACCATCGAGGGAAACGCCCATCGAATAGGTCACCCTGCGCATCGGCATTCTCCCCTGGGCCGGTTCTGACCGTTCGGCGGCCGGACGCGGCAGGCCTCATCGCGACGTGAGGGGCAGGGCGATGAGGCCGGTCACGCGTCAGAACAACGTGGGCGGCGCGGGTGCGAGGGCGCCTTCGATCACGAGCATGCGACGTTTGGTCTCAATGCCTCCGGGAGCCGAGAAACCGTGCATGGCTCCGCCGCTGGCCAGCACCCGGTGGCACGGCACGACGATGGGCACCGGATTGCGCCCGAGCGCCCGCCCAACCGCCTGGGCGGCGCCGGACATCCCGAGCCGCGCCGCGACCTCGCCGTAGGTGAGTGTCGACCCCGGCGGGATCGCCCGGGTCACCTCGTACACCCGCTGGTGGAACGCCGGCACCCCGCTCAGGTCAACACGCACATCGGCCAGGTCGTCCCGCGCGCCGGCCAACAACCCCGCCATCCGCGAGATCGCCACTGTCACCTCGACCGGACGCGCTCCCTGCCCGGGCTGGATCAGATCAGCGAAGCCTCCACTGCCCGACACCCGGTCGTTGGACGTCTCGCCAGAGTCGCCCCGGCGCTCACGCAGGTGACGGTGCACAAGGGCGAGGGTCGTCTCGTCCGACCCGGCGGGCAGGGAGACAGCGATCAGACCCGCTTCGCCCCAGGCGAGGCCGCAACGGCCGATCGCCGTGTCGAACAGCACGAACCCGCGGGCGGACCCGCCTCCGGTGCCGGCCACGCGGCCGACCGCATCCGGCCCGGCCCCGTCCAGCAGCCCGGCCTCATCCAGCGGCCCAGCCTCATCCAGCAGCCCGGCCTCATCCAGCCTGATGTGCGCGGGTCGTCGCGTCCCAGCGTGCATGGGCCCATCGTGCAGCACCCGTCCGACAAAAAGCCGTTCCGCGCACCTGAACGGACGGTCTCCCGCCGGGTACGGTCCGACGACCAGGGCAGCGCGCCCGAGGCGGCGCACCCGGCCCAGCGCCTCAGGGCGACCGCGCGCCCAGGGCAACGACCGGAAACGCCCACAGGGAACACCGACAGGGAACGGGGTGGCTGGCGTGGCCCGCACCATCGCGACGAACACCGAGGTCGATCTGACGGCGGCGCTGGAGTTCGCGCGGACCCGGCACCGGATGCTGCTCATCACCTACCGCGGCGACGGGTCGGCGCAGGCCTCGCCGGTCACCGGCGGGGTGGATGCCGACGGGCGGATCGTGATCTCGACCTATCCCGAGCGGGCCAAGACCCGCAACGCGCGTCGCCGGGCCGAGGTGAGTGTCGTCGTCGTCTCCGACGAGTGGAACGGACCGTGGCTGCAGATCGACGGCCGCTGCGAGGTCATCGACCTCCCGGAGGCCGCCGAGGCACTCGTCGATTACTACCGCGCGATCGCCGGCGAGCACCCTGACTGGGACGAATACCGCCAGGCGATGATCGATCAGGGCAAGTCGCTGCTGCGGATCACGGCCACCCGCAGCGGCCCGATCGCCACCGGCGGCTTCCCCTCGCGACTGGCCTGATGTGGCGGTCCTCACCATAGCGCCCGAGAGGCGAGGGGCGTCCGGATAACGTTCGGTTCGACGGGAGGAGTCGCCTGTGAACGTGAGCGAGTTCCGGACGGGCCTACGCGCCTGGCTGGAGGACAACGACCTGACCCCCGGCCCCGATGGGTCGCTGGCAGGACAGGTCGAACAGCTCGGGCGGGTGCGCCGGGCCCTGTTCGACGCCGGATGGATGCGCTACGGCTGGCCGGAGCACGTCGGCGGCCTCGGTGGTCCGGCGGTGCTGCGGGCGGTGCTCGGGGAGGAGATCGCCTCCCGTGAGCTCGCCCCACCGAACTTCTACGCGCTCATCGAGGTACTCGTCCCGACGATGATCGACTACGCTCGGCCGGAGCTCGCGGCCGAGATGGTGCCCCGACTGCTGGGCGGTGCCGAGCAGTGGTGCCAGGGCTTCTCCGAGCCGGGTTCGGGTAGTGACCTCGCGTCGCTGAGCACCAAGGCCGAGCAGCGCGGCGACACCTGGGTGGTCAACGGGCAGAAGGTGTGGACGAGCCTCGCGCAGTTCGCCCAGCGCTGTGTGCTGCTGACCCGCACCGGCCCCGGGCACGGCGGCATCACCGCGTTCTTCCTCGACATGGACACCCCGGGCATCACCGTGCGCCCGATCCTCGCGATGCACGGCGAGGAGGAGTTCTGCGAGGTCTTCTTCGACGACGTCGTGATCCCGGCCGACCGGATGCTCGGCAAGGTGGGGGATGGCTGGGCGGTGGCGGGCTCGGTACTCCCGTTCGAGCGGTCCACGTCCTTCTGGCACCGGATCAACCACCTGTACGCCCGGTTCGACCATCTGCTCGCCGAGGCCGTCGACCCGGACGAGGCCGCTCTCGGCGCGACCTACCTGGGTCTGCACACGGCCCGCTGCCGCTCGCACGGCACCCAGCTGCGGTTCGGTGAAGGTCTCCCGCTCGGCCCGGAGACGTCCGTCGACAAGGTGCTGCTGGGCACGTCCGAACAGCACCTGTACGACGCGGTGCGCGAGCTGCTGCCCGGTGCGGTCGAACTCGCCGACTCGCAGTGGCGCCCCGAGTACCTGTACTCCCGGGCGGCCACCATCTACGGCGGTAGCAGCGAGATCCAGCGCAACATCATCGCCCGCCGGCTGCTCGGCCTCGGGAAGGAATAACTCATGGACGCCGCTGAGCGGGACCTGCTCGGACAGAGCCTTCGCAAGATCATGACGTCCACCGTCGCCGGCCCGGCGCTGGACGGCGAGCTGGCCGAGCTGGGCTGGCCCGAGCTGCTCGCCGAACTGCCCGAGGTGGCCGTTCCGCTGGTGTTCGGCCTGCTCGGGGAGACGGGCACGGTCGCCTCCGTACTCAACGACGTGGTCCTCGCCGCGGCCGGCCAGGAGATCGGCGGCACCCCGTCGCTGCCCTACGCCGGCGGCCGCTGGCTGGTCTGGGCCCGTGACGTCGAACCGCCCGCCGGGGCCGGCGTCGAGAGCACCGGCCCGACCGGTGCGTTCGCGGTGCTCGACCCGGCGCTGCCGCTGCGACAGGTCGACGCCGGTGAGCCGCTGACCGAGGCCGCCCTCGCCGCCGGGCGCCGGGCGCTGGGCTGGTGGCTGGTCGGTTCGGGACGCGCGATGCTGACCCTCGCCCGGGAGCACGCGCTGGCCCGGGCCCAGTTCGGCAAGCCGATCGCCTCGTTCCAGGCCGTCCGGCACAAGCTGGCCGAGACCCTGGTCGCCCTGGACGGTGCCGAGGCCACCCTGCTGCTCGCCAGCGACGACTTCAGCTCACTGCTGGCCAAGGCCGCCGCCGGCCAGGCCGCGCTCACCGCGGCCAAACACTGCCAGCAGGTCCTCGCCGGCATCGGCTACACCACCGAACACGACCTGCACCGCCACATCGAGCGTGTCCTCGTCCTGGATGGCCTGCTCGGCTCCACGAAGGAACTCACCAAGCAGATCGGCGCCACCCTGCGCCGTGACCGCGTCGCCCCCCGCTACGCCCACCTTCTCTGAGGGGACGCGCCCCGCGCCACACCTGAAAGCAGGATTCGCCCACACGGGTCGTCATGGTCGGCACCTCGCACCCGACCGCGGCGACCCGTGTCGCGCGTGGGGCGCGCCGGGGTCGCCGCGAACGGTGCGAGGGTCCGGGCTATGCGGATGTCGCCTGGGCGGTGGGGGCGGCGGCCGGTGCCGTGGGCGCGAGCGAGGCACAGGCGCTGCGCGCCGCCGCCCAGGTGTCGGCGTCCACGCCGGCCGGTGCCGCGGTCGACATCGGCCCAAAACCACCGCCGCGGCCGGGACCACCGCCCCCGCCAGGACCGCCCGCACCACCGGGACCACCCGCACCGCCGGGGGCTCCGGAGGGCGGCGCACCGGTCGGGCGGGTACCTGCCGCGCCGCTGCCATCGCCCTGCGGCCTGGCCGAGGGGGTTGGCAGCGTCACGCCGTTCTGCGCCAGACAGGTGCGGTAGGCGGTCATCGCGGAGTTGGCGCCAGAACCCGACCCGGCACCCGCGCTGGCGCTCGTGCTCGGTGCGGCGGTGGCCGTCGTGGCGGCCGTGCCCGCGGCCTGGGTGCCGGACCCGCCACCGCTGCTGCCGCAGGCGGCGAGCGCCACCAGAAGAACGGGGACAGCCAGCAGACGACGGCCGCGCGGCCGACCGGTACACCGATGCCACCAGCGGACGGTGGTCCTCTGGACGGTCATGGTCCTCCTTGCCGAAGCTCACCAGACGAATCCGACGGATCACCAGATGTGTCCGTGGCGACCAATCCTGCTGCCATCGGCTGTGCGCAGGCTGTGCCTCGGCTGGGAACCGGCTCTGAGACTCGTCCTGGCGTCATGGGCGACGGCCGGAGATCGCTGCTCAGGAGGCCAGGGGTGGCCTGCCGAGAACGACGGTCGATGTCACGTCCTCCGGCGCCGCGGGGACGTTCTACACTACGTAGACGTAAGGTCCGATGGCCGTGGGGTCCCGGCCGGTCGGTGCCGCTGGTCGGCACTGCTGGTCAGGGTGAACATCTGATGTGCGTGAGGTGCTGGTAGCGATGGGGCTGGGCGGGGCCGCCACGCCGCGGTTGCCGCGCAGCCTCACCTTCTCGCTGGCCTGCACCGGGCTCGCCGCGGTGGCGCACACGCTTACGCACGGCGGGGCGCCACCCGGGCCCGTGCTCGCCGGGGCTGCCGGCGGCGTGGCGCTGCTGACCGCGCCGTTCACCGCACGGGTGCGTCCACTTCCGCTGGTCATCGCCGCGATGGTCACGCTGCAGGCCGGGCTGCACACCCTGTTCGCCCTGACGGCGAACTCCACCGGACGGATGTACTCGGCGATCGAGGCCGGGCTGTGCATCGCAGACCGCGGCGCCCTGTCGGACACGGCCGTGCGACACATGGTGCGGGTACAGGCCAGCCTGCTGCCCGTGCCACACCGGATGCCGCTGGCGCCCTGGCAGGGCGCGCCGGCGATGCTCGGCGCCCATCTCGGCGCCGCCGCCGCGACCGCGTTGCTGTTGCAGCGCTGCGACGAGGCTGCCAGCACCGCCGCCCGGCTGCTGGCCACCCTCACCGCCGTGGCCGCCCGCGCCACCGAACTGCTGCGTCGGACCGTCCGGCTCGGTCGGTGGCTGCGCACGGCGGCCGCCCTGGCCAGCGGGCGACGACCGGCCCGTCCACCGCTGCCCGCAGCCGCTGGACGGCGCCCCGCCATCCGGCGGCTGCGCCACACGTGCGTCCGGCGCGGCCCGCCGCTCGCAGGTCCCGCCGCCGGCGCGTTCGCCGGCCGCGGTTGACCGGGCTCGGCTTGCGACCGACCCGCGTGATCACCGGGCGGCGACGCCCGGCCGGGCCACTGCGCTGACATCAGGCCGCACCGACGCGGCCCACGCCGACGTCAGGCCGCCGGCTCCCGCCGATGCGGGCCGCCGGCATGAGCCCACGGCAGCCCACGAACCGTGTGCTTCGCCGCGCCCGCGGCACCGTCGACGCCCGAACACGCGGCTTCCCCCACAGACTTCCTCGACGTGCGAAGGACATCCCCAGCGTGGACGCCACCCCGCCAGCCGAACACCCGCCAGCCGAACACCAGACGGCCGAACCTCAGACGGCCGAACCTCAGACGGCCGAACCTCAGACGGCCGAACACCGGGCCGCCGATTCCCCCGAGCGTCGTACGCGTGGCGGCGGGCAGCCGTCCGGACGCCGCGGCGGGGGTCGGCGCCGGGCCGTCCCCCGAGTCGGGGTCGGGGCGCTGGCCCTGGGACTCGCCCTGGCCTTCGCCCTGACGGGATGCGGCGGGGGCTCGGCGACCTCGGCGGACGCCAACGGAGTGATCGTCCACCTCGACGACGCCACCGACGCGTCCGGTCTGCGCGGGACATCGCTGGCCGCCCCGATGCCCAAGCCGGACGTCCGCCTGACCGACACCGGCGGCCAGCCGTACGACCTGCGCGCCGCCACGACCGGGAAACTCACCCTGGTCTACTTCGGCTACTCGCACTGCCCGGACGTCTGCCCGACCACGATGGCCGACATCGCCGCCGGCCTGAGCGAGACCAGCGCCGCCGTCCAGCAGAAGGTCTCGGTGGTGTTCATCACGACCGACCCCGAACGCGACACCCCGGCCGTGCTCCACAGCTGGCTGGCCCAGTTCAACCCGGCGTTCGTCGGTCTCACCGGCACCTGGGAGCAGATCGCCGGCTACGCCGACCAGTTCGGCATCCCGGTGGAGAAGCCACGCCAGCAGGCCGACGGGAGCTGGGTGGTCGACCATGGCTCGCAGGTCACCGCGTTCGGCCCGGACGGCGTCGCCCGGGTCGTCTACCTGGCCGGCATCACCCCCGCCGACTACGCCCACGACCTGCCCACCCTGGTCAAGGGTGCCTGATGACGGCGGACTCCACCTCGGCCCCACCGTCCGACCCCGTTGAGGAGCCGGACGGGCGAGGGCCCTCAGCGCGCGAAGCGGGACGGGCCCCGGGGCCCGGGCGGGGACCCGGGCCGGGGCTGGGGCGACGCGCGTTCCTGGGCCGGGTCGGGCTGGTCGGCGCGGGCGGGATCGCGGGCGGTGTCACCGGTGCGCTGGTCGAACACGCCACGGGGCCGGACGGGCCGGGCCCGCTGGAACGGCAGCGGGCCCGGGCGGTCGCCGCGGTCCGGCCCGCAGGCCCCCATCAGCCGGGAATCGCCGGCCCGCCCGCCGCGCACCTGGTGTTCACCGCCTACGACCTGACCGGCGATGCCGCCGTCACCCCGGCCAAGGCCCGCACGGCACTGCGGGACCTGCTCACCGCGTGGACCCGCACCGCCGCCACGGTGATGGCCGGCGAGCAGCCCGCCGACGGCGGCCAGCGGACCCTCGGCCTCGCGCCGTCCGCACTGACGGTCACCTTCGGGCTGGGCGCGTCGGCGCTGACGCGGGCGGGGCTCACCACCCGGATTCCCCCGCAGCTGGCCCCGATCCCGGCCTTCCCGCATGATCAGCTCGACCCGGCCCGCCGGGACGGTGACCTGGCCGTGCAGATCTGCGCCGAGGATCCGATGGTGGCCGCGTCGGCCGCCCGCACCCTGGACGTGCTCGCCCGCCGGTACGCGTCCCCACGCTGGCGGCAGCACGGTTTCCGCCAGTCGGCGGCCGCCTCGGCCGAACCGACCGGCACCCCCCGCAACCTGATGGGCCAGTTCGACGGCACCAACAACCCTGCCGCTGACACCGCCGTGTTCGACCTCGCGGTCTGGGCCGACACGACCGCACCGGCCTGGATGACCGGCGGCAGCTACCTGGTCGCCCGACGCATCCGGATGCTGCTGGACCGGTGGGATCTGCTCACCGTCGACGCGCAGGAGAAGGTGATCGGGCGGCGCAAGTCCGACGGCGCACCGCTGAGCGGCGGCGGCGAGCACACCGACCCGGACTTCCTCGCCCGCACGGCGGACGACAGCCCCGTCATCCCCGCGAACTCCCATGTGCGGCTGTCCCACCCGCAGTTCAACAACGGCGTGCGGATGCTGCGCCGCGGCTACTCCTACCAGGACGGTCTGGACGCCGACGGCGACCCGGACGCCGGCCTGTTCTTCCTGGCCTACCAGGCGGACCCGCGCACCGCGTTCACCGCCGTCCAGCGCAAGCTCGACCGCCTCGACGCCCTCTCGGCCTTCGTGCGCCACACCGGCAGCGCCCTGTTCGCCGTCCCGCCGGCCGCCCCCGCCGGGGGCCACGTCGGCCAGCAGCTTCTGGAGAGCTGACCCATGACCAGCCATTCCCCCCACCGCCACCATCGGGCCGGACGGCTGCTCGCCGCGACCGCGCTCGCCGCGGCAACCCTGCTCGCCACCGCGGCCTGCGGATCAGCCGACCCGGACACCGCCAGCACCCCACCCACCAACGGCAGCTCGGCCACCAGCGGCAGCTCGGCCACCGGCGTCCCGACCGCCGCGCCCGGTACCGCCAGCGCGGACGTCGCTGACCTGCGCATCCGCGGCGCCTACATCCCGCAGCAGTCGTCCGAGACGGAGGCTGCCGCGTACTTCACCGTCACCAACACCGGCGGCACGCCGGACACCCTCACCTCGATCACCACACCGGCGGCGCCCCAGGTCAGCCTGCACACCACCGTGAGCCGCGGCGGATCGGCGTCCATGCGGATGGTCACCGAACTCGCCGTTCCCGCGCATGGCACGGCGACGCTCGCCGTCGGACACAACCACGCCATGCTGGAGCACCCGGTCCACCGCCTGACCAAGGGCGAGCAGGTGCGGCTCACCCTCGTCTTCACCCATGCCGGCACCGTCACCCTCACTGTGCCGGTCGTCGGCTACACCGGCCCCAGCGCACATGACATGCCCGGGATGGACATGTCCGGCATGGACATGTCCGGGGCCGCGGCCCACGGCTAGCGACGGTCGGCTGTCACCGTTGTCGCCGGTATCGGCGCTGACATCAACGCTGGCGCTGGCGGCAACGGTGGCGCGCGTCACGGACGTTTCCTAGGGTGAGCGCCGTGGACCTTCACAAAAGCAGGCACCTGGACGGCAAGGTGATCGTCATCACGGGCGCAGCGGCTGGTTTCGGCGCGCTGATAGCGACCCGAGTGGCGGCACGGGGCGCGATCCCGGTGGCCCTCGACGTCGACGCCGCCGGCGCCGGCAAGGTCGCCGCCGCGATCGAGGCCGACGGCGGGCGGGCGCTCGGCATCGGTCTGGACGTGCGGGACAGGCTGGCCTTCGCGGCCGCCGCCGCCCAGGTCATCTCGACGTTCGGCCGGCTTGACGTGCTGGTCAACAACGCCGGGGTGATGCCGCTGGCGTTCCTCGCCGACCACGCGCGCGCCGCCGAGGCCTGGGACCGGGCCATCGACATCAACCTCAAGGGTGTCCTGCACGGCGTCTACGCGGTGTACGACCACATGTCCGAGCACGGCGGGCACATCGTCAACATCTCCTCGATCTACGGGAACTCCGGTGTGGCCGGGGCTGCCGTCTACGGTGCGACGAAGGCCGCCGTCGCGACGTTGTCGAACGCGCTGCGGGTCGAAAGCCAGGGGAAGATCAAGGTGACCCTGGTGCGTCCCAGTGGTGTGCTCGGCACGAACCTCAGCGGCACCATCATCGATGGCGCGGCCGCCGCACCCCTGGCCGCCCACCGGATCGCGTCCTGGCAGGAGCACATCACCGAGCTACGCGAGGGCCGTCTCCCCACCGCCGCGCGCGACCCCGAGCAGACCCCGTACTGGACCCTCGCCCCGAATGACGTCGTCGACGCCGTCGTCCACGTCATCGACCAGCCGCTCGGCGTCGCCATCACCGACCTGACCGTGCGCGCGACCGGCGAGGACTATGTCTACTGAGTCACCGTCGTCTCCTGAGTCACCGTCACAGGCTCCCCCTCCCGTAACGAGGACAGCGGAAGCCGCGGGCGCCGCGGACACGGCGACGCCCGCGGCGGCTGCGGCTGCGCAGGCGTTGGGCCGGGCGGTCGCGGAGGCGGTCGAGGTGTTCGAGACCCTGCGCGACGACGAGTGGGCGCTCCCCTGCGCATGCCCCGGCTGGACACTGCACACCGTGCTCGCGCATCTGACCATCGGCATCGCCGGCATCACCGGTCTGCTGCCACCCGAGCCGCCCCCGCCGGGACTCGAGTTCGAGGCCGCGACCGACGTCCAGGCCCACGCTCTCACCGCCCGTCCACCCGCTGAGCTGCTCGCGCTGCTCCGCACCGCCGGACCCGCCGCGTCCGCCCTGTTCGGCGCCCTGCCACCCGCTCTGGCCAGCCGGCAGATCAGCATGGGTACCGCCGGCACCTACCCCTTCCCGAGCTTCGCCGACGCCCTGACCTTCGACGCCACCTGCCACCTGCGCTGGGACGTCCTCGCCCCGCGCGGCCCCATCCAGCGTGACCTGCCGGACGTCGACCCCGCCCGGTTGTCCGCCGCGGTCCGCTGGCTCGCCGGCGGCATCCCGCAGATGACCACCCGGTCCTTCCGGGACCTGCTCACCGACCCCCTCACCATCGCGATCACCGGCCCCGACCCCCTCTCGATCCACATCGCGCCTCACGCCCAGCGGGTCGAGATCACCCCCACCTCGAACGGGACCGGGCCGGCGGCGGGCACCAGCCGGGCGACTGTGCGCGCGTCGGCGCAGGACTTCGTCCTGTGGGCGACCGGCCGCGAACCACGCCAGGGCCGCACCGACGTCCTCGGCGATACCGCCTACGCGGACCGGGTGCTCGAGGAACTGCGCGTCTACTGACTCACCCACGCCCGTGCGGGAGCGCGGGAGCGCGGGAGCGCGGGAGCGCGGGAGCGCGGGAGCGCGGGAGCGCGGGAGCGCGGGTCGAGCTTCGCGGTCGTCCAGCCCCGGGGTTGCGTCCCTGAAACTCGGCACGATGGGATCAAGACAGACTTCCGTCCCATATATGCGCATATAGGCGTTTCTCAGGGTGCGATGGTGCGGAGTCGAGTACCTTGGCACCCGCGCATCGCGGCCAGATCGCGGCCAGATCGCGGCCAGATCGCGGAAACGATCATGCCATGCCGAGGGTTGTTCGGGGATTTCGGCCCCCCACACCTAACAACCCTCGGCATGTGGCCGAATAGCCCTCGGCATCCGGCTGCGGCCCGAGAAGTTGGCCGCCGAGGGCCGGGGTGCCGGGTGCCGGGGTGCTGGGGGGCTGGCGGGCTGGGGTGCCGGGGGCCGGGGCATCGAGGCCGATTGCGCCATGATTCCCGGCGCACCGAGATCTTGGACGAGACGAGTGGACGGGGGCCGCGGGCGGGTGCGGTGCAAGAGGCGTCTCATGACGGGGATGCCTCGGAGGCCGGCGTTCTAACGTGGGAGCACGTGACCGCCGTCGATCCGCAACCCTCCGCGCCACACCCCCGTCACCCTCGGGCACCTGACGCGGAGCCGCCGGGCGACTCGCCTCTGTCCGGCGGTCCAGCTCCAGCCGGCGGTGGGACGGTGTCGCCGGAGGCGTCGACGTCCGAGGGGGTGTTGCTGCCGGGTTCGCCGGCGTTGCGGCGGCTGCAGACGGCGGTGGTGGCGGCGGGGCTTGCCGCGTTCGCGATGCTCTACTCGACGCAGGCGTCGCTGCCGCAGATCGCGGACACCTTCGGGGTGGACGCGACGCTGTCCAGTCTGACCGTGTCGGTGACGACCGGGGCGCTGGCGATCTCGGTGCTGCCGATGTCGGCGTTGGCCGATCGGTTCGGCCCGACCCGGGTGATGATCGTCGGGCTGGTGACGGGCTGCCTGTGCGTGGGGTTGGGGGCGGCGGCGCCGAACCTGCCGCTGTTCCTGGTCTCCCGGGGGGCGGCGGGGCTTTCGTTGGCGTCCGTCGTCGCGGTGGCGATGGGGCACATCGGCGATCGGGTGCATCCGCGGGCGGCGGCGCCGGCGGTCGGGATGTACGTGTCGGCGACGTCGCTTGGGGGTCTGCTCGGCCGGCTCGTCCCCGCGGCGCTTGACAGCCAGGCCGGCTGGCGGGTCGCCGTCGCCGCGGTGGCCGGGGTCGGGGCCGTGTGCACGGCGATCTTCGCGGTGACCGTCCCCGGTGGGGTCCGGGCTCGCGGCCGCGGCAGCCGCCGTAGGTCGGCGGACGTCGGCAAGTCGGTCGGTGCCGGTGCCGGTGCGGCTGCCGGTGCCGGTGCGGCTGCCGGTGCCGCGGACCAGCCGGACCGGGGCGGTGGGGCGGGGGTCGTGATTCGGCGGCATCTGCGGGACCGGGGGATTCTGCGACTGTGCGGGGTCGGGATGGTGCTGATGGGCGGCTTCGTGGCCACCTACAACTATCTGACCTACCGACTCACCGAGGCGCCGTTTCGACTGTCGAGCGCGACGATCGGGCTGGTGTTCTGCGCGTATCTCGCCGGCACGGTGACCTCGACGGCGGCCGGACGGCTCACCGTTCGGCTCGGCCGGCGGCCGGTGCTGCTGGGGGCGATCGCGATCGCCCTGGCGGGGCTCGCGCTCACGGTGCCGGACAACCTTGGCTGTGTGCTGGCCGGGCTGGTCATCTATACGGCGGGGTTCTTCGCGGCCCATTCCGTGGCCAGCGGATGGGTCGGTGCCCGGGCGGTGACCGGGCGGGCCGAGGCGTCCGCGCTGTATCTGCTCGGCTACTACCTGGGGTCCAGTGTCGGTGGCACGCTGATCGGGCTGGCCTGGACCGCCGCCGGCTGGCCGGCCACGGTCTGCTGCGTCGCCGCGACCCAGCTCGCCGCCGCCGTGCTCGCACCGCGCTCCGAGCCGTCCCTGGTCCCGTCCTGACCTCGGCCCCGGCCGGGCCAGAACAGGAACCGGGCCAGAACGGGAACCAGGGCGGGCCGGGGCGGGAACCGGGATCAGCCTGCGAGAACCCAGGATTCGATCATGTTGCGGGCGATGGAGACCTGGCCCGGCAGCAGCAGCGGGGAGGGCTCGGCCTCGGTGGAGGTGTCGGCGGCCATCGTGGCGCGGTTGAGGGTGCGGGTGCGGGGGGCGGCTCGCCATTCGCCGCGGGCGAGTGCCTCGCGCAGCTCGTCGCGGTGCACCCAGCGGGCCTCGCGGATCTCGGTCTCGTCCACGTTCAGTGGCTGGTCCGGATCGGCCAGGGCGTGGAATCCGATCATGAGTGACCGGGGGAACGGCCAGGCCTGGCTGCCCAGGTAGCGGATGTCGCGGACGGTGACCCCGACCTCCTCGGCGATCTCACGGGCGACACAGGACTCCAGCGACTCACCGGCCTCGACGAAACCGGCGAGGACCGAGAACCGGCCGGGTGGCCAGGCCCGATGCCGTCCGAGCAGAACCTGGTCGCCGCCATCGTGGACGAGCACGATCACCGCGGGGTCCGTGCGCGGGTACTCCTCATGCCCGGCGGCCTCGCACGTCCGGGCCCAACCGGCGTTGACCGGTGTGGTCGGCGAACCGTCCCGGGTGCAGAACCGGGACCGGTCATGCCAGTTGCGCAGACCGACGGCGGCGGCCAGCAGGGCGCCGTCCAGGGGGCCGGTCTCACCGCCCACCGCGTGCCCGTTCAACCATTCGATCTCCGGCCCGGCGCCGGCCTGCTCCTGCGCACCGCACAGCACCCAGTAGGCGGTGCCGTCGGCCTCACCGAGCAGCATCGCCTCCTCCGGCGGCGAGCCGGCCAGCTCCGCACCCACGCGGGTCCACAGCCGCGGCTCGGAGCCGATCACCGCGAGCAGCCCGTCAGGATCGACGAAGAGCACCCGCGCGCTCGCCCAACCCTCCTTCTGCCGGTCGGGGTCACGGCGCAGATGTTCGTCCCGGTGGAGCGCGGCACCGGCGAAGGTCGGCGTGCGCACCAGATCGAAGTGGGTCGGTCGCGGGCGGGCGGGCTCAGGTCGGGACACCGCCCCATTCTCCCGCTCGAACCACACCCGGGCCACGCTCGTGGAGATCATCCCATGGCGACGTTCGGCGCATTCTCCGCCATCCAGCATAATGCTCTTGAAAATTCACAATCCACCGACTCCGCGCCCGGATCCGCATGCCGAAAAAGGACATCAGGCGGAGCACCGGACTGCCATACTGTGCAGCGCGCGACTCCCCCGATACTGGTCGACTTCGCACGCCTGCACCCAGGGAGGCTCGAGGGTGAGCAGTGACCGTCCGGGTAGCGGGGCCGAGCTGACTCACCTCGCCGAGCAGGCGAAACCGATCGCCGCGATCCCACCACACGATCTGCTCGTGTTCCTGCTCGGGATCACCGCGTTGCTGGGCGGGGCGCTGGTCCTGGGCCGGCTGGCGCAGCGCGTCGGGCTGCCGGTCATTGTCGGTGAACTGGCCACCGGGATCCTGCTCGGGCCGTCGGTGTTCGCGAAGGCCGCCCCGGACGCGGCGCACTGGCTACTACCCACCGATCCCGACCGGTTCCATCTCCTGGAGGCGGTCGGGCAGCTCGGCGTGATTCTTTTCGTCGGGATGACCGGCACGGAGATGGACGTCGGCGCTGTCCTGCGTCGGGGCCGCACGGCCGTGCGGGTCAGTCTTGGCGGGCTGCTCATCCCCCTGGGGCTCGGCGTGGCCACCGGCCTGCTCCTGCCGTCCGGCCTGCTGTCCGCGACGGCCGACACCGAGGTGTTCGCGCTGTTCCTCGGCGTCGCGATGGCGGTCAGCGCCATCCCGGTGATCGCCCGGATTCTCGTTGATCTGAACCTGCTGCACCATCGCATCGGCCAGCTCACCCTCGCCGCCGGCACCGTGGACGACGCCGTCGGATGGCTTCTGCTCTCGGTGGTGTCGGCGCTCGCGACGACCGGGGTCCGCGCCGGGGACATCCTGGTCTCGGTGGGCTCGGTGGCGGCGACGGTCGCGGTGGCGATCGTGCTGGGACGCCCCGTGGCCGAGGTGGCCCTGTCCTGGAGCACCCGCCGGCGCGCCACCGGCGACTCGCCGGCCGCGACGGTCAGCCTGACCTGCGCGGTGCTGATCATCGGCGGGGCCGCCGCGACCCAGGCGCTGAGACTCGAGGCCATCTTCGGCGCGTTCGTCGTGGGCATGGTGATCGGGTCACGCCGGTCGTTCGATCCACGCCTGGTCGGGCCGCTGCGCCTGGTCGTCACCGGGGTCCTCGCCCCGCTGTTCTTCGCCCTGGCGGGGCTGCGGGTGGATCTGAGCGCCCTCGCACGGCCGACGGTGCTGGCCGCGGCCGCCGTGGTGCTGGCGGTGGCGGTGGCGGGCAAGTTCCTGGGCGCCTACCTCGGGGCGCGGCGCAGCCGGCTCGGCCACTGGGAGGCGTTGGCGATCGGCGCCGGCATGAACGCCCGCGGCGTGGTGGAGATCGTCGTCGCCGGTACCGGCCTGCGCCTCGGGGTGATCAGCCCCGCCGGCTACACGGTGGTGGTGCTGGTCGCCGTCGCCACCTCGGTGATGGCACCACCGTTGCTGCGCTGGGCGGTCATCCGGGGAGCTCTCGTGCCCGCGGCACCCGAACCCGCGGGCCCGCGCCCGCTGGTGCCCGATGGCGCGGGCGCGACCCCCGCGCCGCGCGATGGCGCCCCCGCCCCCGACCCGATCGTCTGAGCGGACCGGCTCAGACGAACTTCGGTGCCCGCTTCTCGACGAAGGCGGCCGCGCCCTCCCTGCCGTCGCCGCCGGCGCAGGCGGAGATGCCGCGGGCCTCCAGCTCCAGCTGGCTCTCCAGCCCGTTGTCGTAGGTGGCGGCGAGCAGCCGACGGATCGTGCGATGCGCGTCCGCCGACCCGGCCGCGACCCGCCGGGCGAGCTCCGTCGCCTCCGCCTCGAGATCCTGCGCCGGCACGACCCGGGTGACCAGACCCCACTCGCAGGCCTCGGCCGCCGACAGCCGACGGTTGGTGAACATCAGCTCCTGGGTGCGGCGCAGGCCGATCAGCCGCGGCAGCGCATAGGACGTGGCGCCGTCCGGGCTGAGCCCGACGTTCGAGTAGGCCAGGGTGAACGTCGCCGACTCCGCGGCCAGGACCAGATCGCCGAGGACGGCGAGCCCGATGCCGGCGCCCGCGGTCACCCCGTTCACCGCGACGACCAGCGGCACGTCCATCCGGGCGAAGGTCGTGACGGCCCGGTGCAGCAGATCAGCGAGCTTCTTCATCTCCGCCTCGGCCCGATCGCCGTAGCCGACCATCTCCTTCACGTCGCCACCGGCGCAGAAGAAACGTCCGGCGCCGGTCAGCAGCACGGCGCGCACGGACGGATCGCCCGCGGCGTCATAGGCGGCCTGGGCCAGCTCCGCGGCCAGTTCCTGGGTGATGCCGTTCGCCGCGTCCGGACGATTCAGTGTGATACGTGCCACGGCGTTGTCTCGATCGACCGTCAGAGTGCGGAACTGTGAGCTCATCGGGGGACTCCGTTCGGGGATCTCGGACCGGCTGGCTTTGTGTGCACCACCCACACATCTACCAGCACAGACGCCGCGCCGCACAGACAAGGCACAGCAACACCCAGCCGATCCACAGGGAATCAAGCGATATCACGGCTAACGTGGCGTCACGCCGGCAATACGGCCGGCTTGTGAGAAAGGACGTCGACAATGCCGCTTAAGAAGATTCTTCCGCCGCCGCCGAAGCCGCCGAAGAAGGCCCGTAAGCCACTGCCGAAGCACTTCCCCGGGAAACTCCCCCGTTAGGGACCGGAAAAGATTTCCGGCGCCGGTCCGGAGCCTGCCCGCGGTGCGGCCAGCTCCGGACCGGCCCCACCGGCCCGCCGGCCGGCCGGCCGCGGCGAGTGCGCTGAGCGCAGGGCAGCAGGGCACCGGTAGGAGGCCGGCGACATGGGCGGACGACGCGCGGGGAGTACCGGAACGCACCGCTCGGGGCGGATCGCCCGGGTGCTACGGCGGCTGCGGCCGTTCGCCCGGCCACATCAGGGCCTGTTCGTCGCCGCCGCGCTGCTGCTGCTCGTCAGCACCGCCGCGCAGACCACGACCGTGTGGCTGTTCGGGCGGCTCACCGACGAGGCCCTGGTGCACGGGGCGACCCGCCGCTTCCTCGGGCCGGCGACGGCCTGGCTGGTCGTCGCCGTCGCCGGTGCGGCGGCCAGTTACGCCGGTCATCTGCTGCAGGCACGGGCGTCCGGGCGGCTGTTGGCGGACCTGCGTGAGGCGATGCTGGCGCGGCTGCACGTCCTTTCACCCGCATTCTTCGCCGCGATACCCGCCGGCGATCTGCTGACCCGGTTCGATTCGGATCTGGATGCCGTCGACGAACTCGCCGGAAGTGGTCTGGTGGAAATCGCGACCGCCGTCACCGGGGTGATCTGTTTCACTGCGGCCGCATTTCTGCTGCGCTGGGATCTGGCGTTGCTGGCCTGCGCCGCCGCGCCGCTCTACTGGCTGCTGACCCGCCGGCTCACCGCCCGGGTGCAGATCGCCGCCGAGCGGCAGCGGGTCGCCGAGGGGCAGCTCGCCGCCGTCGTCGAGGAGAACATCAGCGCGGCCGCCCTGGTGCAGACGCACGGGATGGCCGCCCACGAACACCGCCGGCTACGCCGCCACGGCGTGGCCTGGTTCGACGCGCGGCTGGTCGCCTACAGGGTCGCCACGGCGAACGCGGTCCTGGCCACGCTGCTGGAGACGGTGTTCGTCCTGGCCGTTCTCGGTGTGGGTAGCTGGGAGATCTCCACTGGACGGCTCACCCTCGGCGGTCTGCTGTCGTTCGCCGGCTTCCTCGGCTATCTGTACGGCCCAGTTCAGGAACTGGGCACCCTGGTCGTGTCGATCGGCGCCGCCGCCGCGTCCGGCGACCGGATACTCGAGTTGCTCGACCATCCGGTGGAGGTGCGTGACGCCCCCGACGCGGGTGAGCCGCACCGCGTCCACGGGCAGGTCCGCTTCGACCGGGTCAGCGTCCGGTTCCCCGCGGCATCCACCCCGGTGCTTGACCAGGTGTCGTTCGTGTTGCGCCCCGGCCAGCTCACGGTGCTCACCGGCGGTAGTGGCGCGGGCAAGTCGACGATCACAACGCTGCTGGTCCGCCTGCGCGATCCGAACTCCGGTCACATCCTGCTCGACGGCTACGATCTTCGTTCCCTCACCCTCGCCTCACTGCGCCGGGCGGTCACCGTCGTCGCCCAGGACAGCCCGCTGCTTGACGGCACCCTCTGGGCGAACCTGACCTGGGGCATCCCGGACGCCACCGAGCCCCAGGTACTCGCGACCGCGCGGGCCGCCGGCGTCGACGCCTTCGCCCGTGCTCTGCCGAACGGCTACGACAGCCACCTCGGCCAGGGCGGACGGCTGCTTTCCGGGGGCCAACGCCGCCGCGTCGCGATCGCCCGCGCCCTGCTGCGCGACTCCCCCGTCCTCGTCCTGGACGAACCCACCGCCGGCCTGGACGACCGCACCGCCGAACGCCTGGTCCACACCCTCCGCGGGCTCGCCGCCCTGCGCACCGTCCTCGTCGTCACCCACGACCTGCGGCTGGCCGCCGACGCCGACAGCCTGCTCGTCCTCGACGGTGGACACTTGACATCCTCCCCGGCCTGAAGACCGGGGATTCCCACCCTCGCGGGCAGGTTTTCCTGTTTCACTGACAGACGCCTCCCCACTCTAGGAGCGG